>NZ_AMRI01000008.1 GCF_000299915.1 Gallaecimonas xiamenensis 3-C-1 | reverse complement strand
GTCATGGCCGGAGCCTTTATCAAGAGAAGGGTCTTTCAAGGCTAGTTTTCGCGAGGCAATTTCGCCATGATGGGATGGGTGTCCTTTTTTCCTTCTCTTTTTTCCTTCTTTTTTTCTTCCATATCCTCCATTGATCCTGGTGAACAGAAAGTTGTGAGCCCTTCGCCGCTCCAAGATATCGTCAATGATGTACTTTGCTGACTCGATTCTAGATATGCGGCGAAGGAAGAGATATAGCTTGTCTAGATTTAGACAGAGCCCAGTTATTTCGACACGTATGTGGTCGCTTCGAGAATTACCTTGGCTACTTCAGATGGCTGGGATAGGTGCGGTGTATGACTAGCTTGCAACGTAGTAACATGTGCTGAGATTTTTTTTGCCATCGCTTTCTGCAAAGCGGGCTGAAGCATATAGTCTTGCTCGCTCACGACATACCAAGACGGTTTCGTTTTCCATGCAGCCACGGTTACTTTCTCCTCGAAGTCATGTCCGTTGGTGGGAGTTTGTGTGGCAAACATTAGCTTGGTTTGTTCTGAAGGAACATCTTGGGCAAGGTGTTTTTGAACCCCCTCCAGGCTTAGGGTTAAGTACCCATCTTTGTCTGCTACGAGATGACTGAAGCCGGACGGAGTTGGATAATCTTTGGATATGTCAACGACCGACTGTCCTTCATCTGGAGCAAAAGCGGCGACGTAAACCAGAGCTTTGACATTCTCCTGTTGACCTGTCTCTGTAACGGGAATGCCACCCCATGAGTGACCCACAAGAACGACGGGGCCAGTCTGCATATCCAGAACACGTTGCGTGGCTGCAACGTCGTCAGCCAGTGAACTTAGAGGGTTCTGCACGGCCACGACCTTTAGTCCCTTTTCTTGGAGCAACGGAATGACTTTGCTCCAGGTCGAACCGTCAGAAAATGCTCCATGCACAAGCACCACTGTGGGCTGCTGAACCTCGGCTGCAGTGACAGGTGCCGTGGACGAAATTCCTGCAGCAATCCCGATAGTGGCTGCGATGATTGCTTTTTTAGAGTCTGATTGCATGTTAATTCCTCTCATGATGTTGGACTGGGGTAAACCGGCGAAGGAGAAGCGTCAAATAGATGTGTTGCACTTTATATTTGAAAATTATCATATACAATGACGTTATAATTTCATCACTTGAAATCTATACTTTCAAATGGATAAGTTTGCATGTATGAAGGTCTTCGTCAAAGCCGTGGAGACTGGCTCTATTTCTTCTGCAGCTAACGAACTGGATATTTCGTCGCAGTCGGCTGGTCAACAGATTCGCGCGCTAGAAGATGGACTAGGCATTAAGCTGCTGAATAGAACGACACGCAGACAAAGCCTTACAGATAGCGGGCAATTGTTTTACGAACGTGCGAAAAATATCCTTGCAGAGATGGAGGCTGCCGAAGCACTAATGGCGGAGGCGAGAGCAGAACCAAGGGGAAGACTTCGCATCAGCGCCCCGATAACATTTGGAAGCCGGGGATTGGCACCTGTGATCCCGGATTACTTGAGACAACATCCAGAGGTTTCCATTGATCTGAGTCTTACTAATCGCACGGTTGATCTGGTCGAGGAGGGGTTCGACGTTGTCTTTCGCACTGGAGAGCTTCCCGACAGTAGTTTGATTGCACGACGCCTATCCTCCTACCGCTTGGTGCTCTGTGCGGCATCCAGCTATATAGAACATGCGGAACCGATAAGGACACCCATGGATCTAGCAGTACACGAATGCCTCATCTTCTCCCACACTAATTTACGCACCCAATGGTCATTTGTTGGACCAGAAGGACTGGTCACCGTACCTATTAGTGGGCGGTTTTCTACAAATAGCGGAGAAGCACTCCGGTCAGCCGCAGTCGCCGGCATGGGAATACTTCTTCAACCATATGAACTTATATCGGATGAGATCAAGACCGGCCATTTGATTAGACTGCTCCCCGATTACGAACCACCCCCTCGTACGCTACATGCCCTTTATGCTTCAGATAGGCAAATGCCCCCGAAGCTGCGAAGTTTCTTAGACTTCGCTCTTCGAGAATTTAACATCCCCGTTTGGGAGGGATAATAGGATGCGGAGGATACCCTGACTATTTATCGGTACTGTTGTCGCTCTTGGGATTTTCTCGGTATGCCAAGATCGTATGTTCATGGGTGGCTCCCCAGTCACGCATTGCACTAATTAGAGGGGCTAGCGTCAAACCAAGCGGCGTTAACGAATACTCGACTTTGGGTGGAACCTCTCGATAAACCTTCCGCGCAATGACATTGTCAGCTTCAAGCTCACGTAGCTGCAAAGTAAGCATCCGCTGAGTTACCTCGGGCATCAGACGTCGCAATTCGTTAAATCGGCGTGTGCCCGACATGAGGTGATAGAGGATCAATGACTTCCATTTTCCGCCGATTACCTCGACGGTAAAAGTAACAGGACAGGCAAATGCCTCGACCTCTCCATGGGGAATTCCAAGCTTCATCTGACATACCTCACACGGCCAGCAGTATATGAATTGTGCCTACAGCACAAAACTGTGCGTACTTACAAAAAATGTGAGTTGAGTTTAGCATCGAATCCGTATTTAAACCCTACGGAGTATTTTAAGATGAGTTTGTTACTATCTCCTTTAAAAATCAAAAATTTAGAGCTGAAAAACCGTGTTGCCATGTCCCCGATGTGCATGCATAGCGCCGGGGAAGATGGCTTTGTTACCCCATGGCACCACGTCCACTACGGTGCCCGCGCGTTGGGCCAGGCAGGCTTAATTTTTCTTGAGACGCTGGCAGTGCATAAGGATGCTCGCATTGGCGCAGGGGATCTTGGAATTTGGAGCGACGACCATGTTGCCAGATTGCGCGACCTGGTTGATCTGTTGCACGGATATGGCACCAAAGTCGGTGCCCAAATCGGCCATGCTGGCCGAAATGCGGACTTACCAGGTGTGGTTCGTATCGCACCTTCAGCCATTCCGTTTACACCGGAAAGTCCTGTCCCACGTCAGATCGCACTCGAAGAAATCCCGGAGCTTGTCAAATCGTTTGGTCGTGCAGCGCGCCGTGCACGTGACGCCGGCTTCGATGTGCTGGAACTCCATACCGCGCATGGTTACTTGTTGAATGAGTTCCTTTCACCTCTGGCGAACACGCGCGACGATGCATATGGTGGCGATGCAAAACGGCGCTATCGCATCGTGCGCGAGATCATCGACGAGGTGAAGCTTCATTGGGAAGACCGTCCGCTTTTTGTCCGCATTTCTAGCACCGATTACACCGAAGGCGGCAACACGCCGGAGTCATTCCTGGAGTATGGTCGCTGGATGAAAGAACAAGGAGTTGATCTCATTGATTGCAGCTCTGGAGGCATCAGGATGGTTAAGGTACAGACGTATCCTGGATATCAGGTGCCAGCCGCCGAGCTATTGCGTAAGAAAGTCGGTATCGCGACTGGAGCAGTTGGGCTGATTACGAATGGCCGTCAAGCCGAAGAGATCCTGCAAAATGGACGTGCTGATCTGGTTTTCGTTGGCCGGCAGATGCTACGCGACCCGTTCTGGGTACGCAGTGCTGCTGATGAACTCAACGAGTATATCGAGACTCCTCGTCCTTATACCCGCTACGGTTCGGTCTGGTTGAATACGAGAGAAACTGCATAACGCTGAAAGGAGTCTAGAAACGGCGGGCACTTCAAACAGCTTGCTAGTGCTCGACCGTGTAGGGGCGTTGTTTCCTAAATCCAACAAGGAAACGCAGTCCCCTAATGGGCTTGGCGCCCTTAGCTGACCGGCAGGCGTTCAGGCATGCCTAAGGTCAGCATTTTGTTCATGACCTTCACCCCAGCCAGGGCTTCAGCAACCTGGCCGTTGAAATCGCGCAGACTCAGCTTTGGGCTGATGAGCTGCTTGTTCCGTGACATGGCCGTTTCCGCTTTTGAGCGTTGGTGATAGCCGCTTTCCCTTTTCCAGTCGGCCAGTTGTCCGGCTTTGAGTGCCGCCACCGCTTCGTTTCTAGGATGGTCTTCCTCCCAGAGTACCCCGCTGTTTTGCGGGGCGGGATACTGGCTTTGGCGCCTTTCCTTTGCAGCAGCCGATGGCAGGCTTTGCTGTCATAAGCCCCATCGGCGCTGACCGGATGGAGTCGGCGGCGCAGTGGGTTCAGGAGGCTGGGTAATACCTCGCTGTCGCCAACGCTTTCTAGGCTCACTTCGGCAGCGATAGCCTCATGGGTTCGGGCATCTACGGCCAGGTGCAGCTTGCGCCAGACACGGCGCTTTTCCTTGCCGTACTTGCGCTGCTTCCATTCGCCTTCGCCGTAGAGCTTGAGGCCGGTGGCATCGATAACCAGGTGGGCAACGGGGCCTTTGCTGGGCAGGCGGTACGGGATGTTGACCGTCTTGGCGCGTTTGCTGATGCAGCTGTAACTGGGCGAGGTCAGCGGCAGTTTCATCAACTGATAACAGGAAATTAATAAAGCCTTCTAATGCTCGCAGGGGCAGCTTAAACAGTGCTTTGAGCATCAAGGCGGTTTCGATAGCAGTGTCGCTGTACTCAAAGCCCCGGCCCCGCTTGCCATGGTGCTGGGTGCAATACCAGTTAGTGATGGCGGCCTTATCCATCCAAAAGCGCAGTGAAGCCCGGTTGATCAAAGCGCGATTGTATTCAGCCCAGTTACGGATCGGATGTTTGGCCTTGCCCATCGGTTGTTCCCCTTCGATACGTCGGGGATCGGATCACGGTCAAACAGATTGGTTCCGTGAATTTGGGAAACAACGCCATTGGCGTCTGCTAGACAGGCCTGGGGCTACTGCCTTAGCCTGTTGCCATTCCACAGGTCTTGATTGGCAGCCAGTTAGCACTGCCAATGCCCTTCGTTCGTTGTAAGCCAAGGAGTGCGCCTTGATTTCCAAACTCCCCAGATGGATTGAGTACGGGGCTTTTGTGTTGGCTTTTGTGGCGGGCTGCATCAATGCTATTGGCTTGCTGGGTTTTGAGCACCAGGCGGTTTCCCATCTGTCGGGGACAGCCACCTTGTTTGGTACCAGTTTGATGGGCGGCTCCCTGGGTAACAGCTTGCACCTGGGTGGGGTGCTGCTGTCGTTCTTTCTGGGGGCTGCGGTGTCGGGGTTTTTACTGCACGGTGCCACCTTGAAACTGGGGCGCCATTACGACACCGCCTTGGTGATAGAAGCGATGCTTATTTTCGGCTCCTTCTTTTTACTGTCGAAAGGGGCTGTCTACGGCCACTACGCGGCCTCTGCCGCCTGTGGCATGCAAAACGCCTTGGCCACTGCTTACAGTGGGGCCGTGGTGCGCACCACCCACCTGACCGGTATCTTCACCGACCTTGGCATCATGCTGGGGTCGGTGCTGCGAGGCGAGGCCTTCGATAAACGCAAAGCCATCCTGTTTTTGCTGATCATCATCGGTTTTATTGCCGGCGGCCTCTTTGGCGCCTTGATGTTTGGCTGGGTCCGGTTCCAGGCTTTGCTGGTGCCGGGCTGCATCTGCCTGACCTTGGCCTTTTTCTACCGGGCCTATTCCCAAAAGCACAGCTAAGCGGCTGGCTAACATAACAGCCTCTCTGCCAACACGCGCCAAGGAGCCCGTTGGCAGTTGGCCGAATGCGACTGGGGTAGTGGCGGGGCTTGCGGTGGTGGCTAAGGGCGGTAGACAGGCCAGGGTAACTGCCTTAGCCTGCCTGCACTCTTTGGACGAAACCCCATACGGCAAGGTTGCCATGAACCCCTTTTTTGTACTCTTACTGCTGCTGCCCCTTGGTGTTTTGGCCGATAGCCCCCGCTGGGATCAGGGCACCTTGGTTAAGGCCGATATCGATTGCGACGGTACGCCAGACCAGGCGCTGCTGGGCTATGAAGGCAACAGCGTTATCCTTAAGCTGGCCTTGGCTGGTGGTGCTCAGCAGCAGCCCTTGTCCTTTGCCCTGGCGGGCAGCAGCGCCGATGCCCTTTGCGGTAGCGTTGGCACACTTTCGGCAGAGCCAACAGACGCCCAGGCCCTGCAGGAAAGCCTGGGTGAAGTGCCCAAGGGCTATCAGCAACATCAGGGCTGCTTTGATCTGGTGCTTAGAGCTGGGGAGTGCGACGCCGTGAATCTGTATTGGGACCACCAGGCCCGGCAGCTGGCCTGGTGGCGCCTCTAGGGCCAACATAGGGAGCAAGGCTTTGCAGGAACTGGATATCAGCATTATCGACGCCTTTACCGGCGAGCTTTTCCGGGGCAACCCGGCGGCGGTGATCTGCACCGAGCAGCCCTTGGCGGCAGAGCTGATGCAGGCCATTGCCACCGAGAACAACCTGTCCGAAACCGCCTTTTTGGTGCCAGGCCCAGAAGGGCGCCACCATATCCGCTGGTTCTCTCCCATCACCGAAATCGCCTTCTGCGGCCATGCCACCTTGGCATCGGCCTTCGTGCTCTTTAAGCAAAACCCAGAGCAAGAGGCGCTGCACTTCTACGCCAAGGCGGTGGGGAATTTCAGCGTCACCCAAACCGCAAAGGGGAAGATCCAGATGGATTTTCCCAGCCGCAAACCGCTACCCCTGGATGCCGTACCGGCCGATTTGCTTGCCGGGCTTTCCATCGCGCCCCTGGAAGTGCTCCGCAATGGCCAGGCCTACTTTGTGGTTTATGGGTCCGAAGCGGATGTGAGGGCGGTCAGCCGCGACAATGCCGCCTTGGCCCGCCTAAAGCCTTTTGACGTGGTGGTGACCAGCCGCGCCCAGTCCGGCCCCTATGATTTTGTGTCCCGCTACTTTTGGCCGGCCAACGGCGGTGACGAAGATCCGGTGACCGGCTCCATTCATACCGGCCTTGCCCCCTTTTGGGCAGAGCGGCTGGGTAAGACCACCCTGCTGGCCTACCAGGCTTCGCCCCGGGGCGGCGTACTGGAATGCCAGGTGCTGGGGGACAGGGTACAAATTGCAGGCCAGGCGGTGCCTTATTTAACCGGCCGTATTCGCTGCCCCTAACCTTGGGCCGCGAATAAACGGCTAAGCTGCAATGGCAACACCAACCAGGAAGGAGGATGCATGGCACAAAAGGACAAAGCCGGCTGTTTTGAGGCGCGGCTATGCCGGCCCCTTAATGGCGGCGACGAAGCGGGGTGGGCCTTTGTGGTGCTGCCCAAGGCCGCCAGCGACACGCTGCCAAGGCGCGGCAGAACCACCATAGACGGCACCCTTAACGGCCACCCCTTCAGGGCGACCCTGGAGCCGGACGGCCAGCTCAGCCATTGGCTGCGGTTAAGCGAGCCCTTGCTGGCCGAAGCCGGAGTGGCGCCAGGCCAGACCGTTCGCCTGGAGGTGGCCCCGGTGGCCGAAGAGCCCGAACCCGGCGTTCCGGCCGACTTGGCCGCTGCCCTGGCGGCCAGCCCCGAGGCCGAAGCCAACTGGCAGCAGACCACCACCCTGGCGCGGCTCGATTGGATCCACTGGATAAGCTCGGCCAAGCAGGCCAAAACCCGAATCAAGCGGGTGCAGGATGCCTGCGCCATGTTGGCCGAAGGCAAAAAGCGGGTCTGCTGCTTTGATACGTCCGGCTTTTACAGCAAGGCCTTTAAGGCGCCCCAGGCGGCTGACTGACAGAGCCTTGGCTAGGCATTGAAATGCATGCTTTTTTTGTATCTGCCGTGCTACATTGGCGCAGCAAGTAAGCATCCATAAGATACAAAGGACATTGCATGTACCCCACCTTCAAGGCGGCGCTGATGGCTGCTGCCCTTGGCCTTTTTGCCGGCCAGGCAGCGGCCAAGCCAGAACCTTTTGTTTACCAGAAGCCGGGCCGTGGCGCCGTCTCCGAGTCCAAGATGCGCGGCGTCTACGACCTTATTCCCAACCCCAGCCACAGTGCTGCCAAGGCCCGCCTGGCGATACTGACCGGCATGCAGAAAACCAAAGGCACCGCCTGGTTGCTGGAAGACGAAGGGGAAGGCTATGTGCTGGCCCGTTGGGACTACAAGGGCCACGCCATCTTCCACCGTATCGAGTACGACGCCGATGGGGTGCAGATCAAATATGCCGGCGGTCTCAACGACTACGCCTGTGAAATGCAGGCAGGGGACTACTGCTACCTGACCCACCGCAACTATTACAAATACAACCAGTCGCTGGTCAAACAGCTCAAAATTGCCCTGGGGGTAAGAGGATGACCAAAGCCACCGCAACTGCCCTGCTGTTGACCCTGGGCCTGGGTTTTGGCACCGCCAGCCAGGCCTTTAGCCTCTACCAGGACCCTTTGCCGTTAAAGCCTTACGTCAAGGAGCCGGTCAAACTGATCAAGCACGCCCTGCAGCAAGCCCAGTGGCAGGCCATGGGGGAAGCCCCCGGCAAGGTCGAAGCCCTGTTGGATTACAAGGGTTACCAGGTGCGGGTTGATATCCGTTACGACCAGCACCAGCTCTGGATTGAGCCGGTGTCTGCCCAGAACAACGGTTGTAAGAAGGCCCCCTGCAAGGTGGAGCAAAGCAACCTGGAGCGTTGGCACCTGAACCTGCGCCGCTGGTTGGCCAAAGACCTGACCGAAGCCGCCGTCAAAGACGCGGCCAGCAAGGCCTAGTAAACCGGCTAAAAAAAGCCCCGCATCTGCGGGGCTTTTTGTTTTAGTTGCCGAAGTCCAGGCTCCAGCTGTCGATGTAGCCGCTGTCGCCCGAATAGACGTCTTCGACGCTCAGGGTCCAGTTACCCTGGGACTCCACGCCGCTGGCGTTGAGGCTCCAGGATTTCTGGATGTTGTCGGCCGAGTCGTTGGACGGCTCCTGCAAGGTGGCGGTAGCGCCGTTGGGGGCGATCACCTTGATACGCAGATCGCCCCTGTAGCTGTGCTTGATGTCGACGCTGACGGTGACGGTACCGCTGTCGCCGCTGCGGCTGACGTTGATCAGGCTCTGCACCACTTGGTTGTCGAGGATCTGCACGTCGTTGCCGTTCTCGAAGCTGCTGGCAGAACCGGAGCTGCCGCCGGTCACGGCCAGGTCGGCACTGAGGGTGGCGCCGCTGAAGGCCGCATAGCCGTAGACGGTAACGTAGTAGGTGCCGGCAGCGGGGCTGGCAATGGTCACCGACTCGTTGGACGAGCCCGTCTCGGACTTCCAGGTGGCGCCGGCGGAGCTGGTGGCGGCGCTGTCTTTGCGCACCCAAAGGTCGGCGTCGCCGTTGCTGCCGGTCAGGCTCAGGCCCAGGCTGCTGGCGTTGGTCGGCACTTCAATGGTGAAGGTGCGGCTTTGGCCTTGGGCCAGGCCGATATTGGTTACCGCCGCGCCGTCGGTCAGCACGTCGCTGCCGCCATTGCCGCCGCTGTTGCCACCGTTGCCGGCGGCCAGGGCCACGGCAGCACCGGCGTCCAGGAAGCCTTCACCACAGTTGGCCGTGGTGCAGTCGGTGTTCTGGAAGGGCCGGGCGCTGTCTTTGATGATCTGCTCAACCTGGGCTGGGGTCAGGCTGGCGTCCACGCTCTTGATCAGGGCGGCAACACCGGCCACATGGGGGCTGGCCATAGAGGTACCGGCCATGGTGCCGTAGCCTTCGCTGCCCACCGAATAGCTGCCCAGGTTGAGGGTGGACAGGATATCGTCGGCGGCCACGCCGTTGGCACTGCCGCCGGGGGCAGTAATGTCGATGAGGTTGCCGTAGTTGGAGAACCAGCTGCGGTTGCCGTCGCGGCCGCTGGCAGCCACCGAGATCACGTTATTGCAGTTGGCGGGGCTGGCGTTGGACACGTTGATGTTGTCGTTACCGGCGGCCACTACCACTACGGTGCCCTGGGCTACCGCCTGGTTGATGGCGTCCTGGTAGGCCTGGCCGCAGGCACCGCCACCACCCAGGCTCATATTGATGACGTCGGCCGGGTTGGGGTTGGCCGGCACGCCGGACACGCTCAGGCCTGCCGACCAACGGATGGCGTCGATGATGTCGGCCGTGGAACCGCCGCAGCGGCCCAGGGCGCGGGCGCTGTAGACGCGGGCCCCATAGGCCACACCTGCCACACCTATGCCATTATTGGTTTCGGCGGCGATGGTGCCGGCCACGTGGGAGCCGTGGAAACTGGCTGGGGTGTCGTTATAGGGCACCACCCGCCCTTGGGCGTCGCGGTAACCGAACTGGGTAGTACATTCCCCTTTGCGCAGGTAGTCGCCCGGATCGGTGGGGTCGGCGTCGCGGCCGTTACCGTCGTTGGCCATCCAGCTGTTGGAGATAAAGTCGTAGCCGGGCAGCAACTGGTTTTGCAGATCCGGGTGGTTGGGGCGGATACCGGTGTCGATGACCGACACCACGGTGCCGGTACCATCGGCGCTGTCCCAGGCTTCATCGGCGTTCATGCCGGTGGCGCCGAAGTAGTGCCACTGCTGGCTGTACTGGGGATCGTTGGGGGTGAAAAGGGGCTGCATCAGGCGGTCCGCTTCCACGTATTCCAGGTCCGGCTCCTTGGACAGGGCCTTGATGGCGGCGCGCAGGTTGGCGTTGTCATCCAGGCGGTAAAGCTGGGTGCGGTTGCCAAGGGAACGTTCCAGGGTCAGCTGCACACCGCTTTGGGCGGCGTTGGTCATCACCCGCGATTCCATCACCGCCAGGCTGTTGCCCGCTGTAGCGCTGGCGGCGGACATCAGCCCGTCTTGCTGGCTGGCGCCTTTGGATTCTTTGTATTTGACGATAAGGCGCCCGGTGTAGATGGGCTCAGGGCCAGACAGGGCGGTGACCGCCATGCTGGTGGGGGGCGCCTGGGTGACGGCTTGTTGCTCGTTATTGTTGTTGTCGTTGCAGGCCAGCAGGGGCAAGCAGGCAGCGCTTACCAATGACAGGCGAAACAGGTTTTTCATGGTAGTCCTCCGATAACCGGGTTGTTTGTTATGGGTGCCTTCCTGGCTTTATGTGGCGTCCGGTTCCTTGCTTTCCAGGCAAGTGGAGAGAGGGAGTGGCAGTGTGGCGAAAAGTGACTTTATTTAACAAGGCTTTAACCTGTGTATGAATTTTGTAGATGCCAAGTGCTAAAAAAGCCCTCCGTGCATGCCCTGGCACCAGAGCCGGGCTACAAAAAAGGCCCCTTGCGGGGCCTTGGATATCAGAGAATTCTTGCCAATACGGCGGCCGTTGCCCCTTGGGTGCCAAGCTTGCCTCCCAGGTCGGCGGTGCATTGGCGCGCCTCCAGGCAGGCGTAGACGGCGTCTTTCAGCACCTGGGCTTCTTCGCCAAGGCCCAGGCCCAGCTCCAGCAGCATGGCGGCGGACAGCATGGCGGCAAAGGGGTTGGCTTTGTCTTGCCCGGCAATGTCCGGGGCCGAACCGTGGCATGGCTCGAACAGGCCGGGGCCGCTGTCCCCCAGGGACGCCGACGGCAACATGCCCAAAGAACCCACCAGCATGGCCGCTTCGTCGGTGAGGATGTCGCCAAAGAGGTTCTCGGTCACCAGTACGTCAAAGCTGGCCGGGCGGCTGAGCAGGTGCATGGCGGCGGCGTCCACCAGCAAAAATTCCAGTTCCAGGTCCGGGTAATGTTCGGCAAAGACCGCTTCGGTACGGCGGCGCCACAGGCGGGAGGTGGCCAGCACGTTGGCCTTGTCCACCATGGTCACCTTGCCACGGCGGCTGCGGGCCAGGCGGGCGGCCTGGTGCAGCACCCGGTCGATTTCCTCGGCCGAGTAGGCGCAGCGGTCCCAGGCGGCTTCGCTGCCTTCCTGTTTTTCGCCAAAGTAGATGCCGCCGGTCAGTTCCCGAGCCACCATGATGTCCACGTCCTTGAGGCGGTCGGCCTTGATGGGGCTGGCGTCATAGAGGGCAGGGTGGGTGACGGCAGGGCGCAGGTTGGCGTACAGGCCCAGGGCCTTGCGAATGGCTAGCAGCCCCTGCTCGGGGCGTTTTTCGCTCTTGTCCCACTTGGGGCCGCCCACGGCGCCCAGGAACACGGCGTCGGCTTCCTGGCAGGCGGCCAAGGTGGCGGCCGGCAAGGGTTCGCCGGTGGCGTCGATGGCGGCGCCGCCCATCAGGGCTTGGCTTATCAAAAAGTCATGGCCAAAGCGTTGGGCTATGGCATCGAAGGCGGCCTTGGCTGCCTGGGTGACTTCAGGGCCTATGCCGTCACCGGGGAGCAGTACTATCTTGGCCTTCACGAACGGGCCTCCTCAAATTGGCGAATTTGCCGGTCAAGATTCAACAGGTAACCCAGCTGGTCCACCCCTTGTACCAGGCAGTGGCGGCTAAAGGGATCGAGATCGAAAGACCAGACCAGGCCGTTATCCAGGGTGATGGTGGCGGCGGCCACGTCGATGCTGACGGTGGTGTCCGGGTGGTCAAACAGGTATTGGTGCTGCTCGGGGCTGACTTCGATGGGCACCAGGCCGTTTTTGAGGGCGTTGCCCCGGAAGATGTCGGCTATTTGGCTGGAGATCACCGCCTTAAAGCCGTAGTCGGTCATGGCCCAGGGGGCATGTTCCCGGGACGAGCCGCAGCCGAAATTTTCCCCGGCCACCAGCACGGTGCAGCCGTGGTCGGTGTTGAGGATGGAGTCGGTCTTTTGGCCGTCCTGGTAACGCCAGTCGGCAAAGGCATGCTGGCCCAGGCCGTCACGGGTGGTGGTGGTCAGGAAGCGGGCCGGGATGATCTGGTCGGTGTCGATGTTGTCCTGGCGGATCACCAGCACTTTGGAGTCGATTTTCATGCGCTTTCCTTGAAGGCGTTGGGCTCACAGACAAAGCCGCGAACGGCGGCGCGGGCGGCGACGGCGGGGCTGGCCAGGAAGCTCTGGGAACCCGGGCCCTGGCGGCCGGCAAAGTTACGGTTGGAGGTGGACACCACGGTCTGGCCCGGCTGGGCCATGTCGCCGTTCATGGCAATGCACATGGAGCAGCCCGGCTCGCGCCATTCGGCGCCGGCGCTGGTGATTACCTTGTCCAGCCCTTCTTCCTCGGCCTGGCGTTTCACGTCTTCCGAGCCTGGCACCACCAGCATCCGCACCCCGGCGGCGACTTTGCGGCCTTTGAGTTCCTGGGCCGCTTCGCGCATGTCGCTCAGGCGGCCATTGGTGCAGGAACCGATAAAGACGATGTCCACCTTGCGGTCGGCCAGCTGTTCACCGGCCTTGAGGTTCATGTAGGCCAGGGCCTTGGCTTCCACCTCGTCCTTGGCGGCCGGTATGGCGGCGCCGATAGCAATGACCATGCCCGGGTGGGTTCCGTAGGTGATGGTGGGGCCTATCTTGGCGGCGTCCACCCGCAGTTCCTTGTCGAACTGGGCCCCTTCGTCGGTGGCCAGGGTGCGCCAGTCGGCGCAGGCGGCGTTGAAGTCTTTGGGGGCCATCTGCCGGCCCTTGAGCCAGGCGAAGGTGGTTTCATCGGGGGCGATAAGGCCGGCGCGGGCACCCGCTTCGATGGACATGTTGCACACCGTCATCCGCTCTTCCATGGTCAGGGCCTGGATGCCGGGGCCGGCGTATTCGATGACATGGCCGGTACCGCCGCCCATGCCCAACTTGCCGATGATGTGCAGAATCAGGTCTTTGGCGCCAACGCCTGGGGCCAAGCGGTTGTCCACCCAGACTCGCAGGGTCTTGGGCTTGTGTTGCAGCAGGCTCTGGGTGGCCAGCACATGGCCTACCTCTGTGGTACCGATACCAAAGGCCAGGGCCCCGAAGGCGCCGTGGGTGGCGGTGTGGGAGTCGCCGCAGACGATGGTCATGCCCGGCTGGGTGGCACCCAGTTCCGGGCCCATGACGTGGACAATGCCGCGATGGGGGCTGTCAAAGCCGTGCAGGGTAATGCCGAAGCGGCGGCAGTTTTCCTGCAACTTATGCACCTGTCGCCAGGCCGCCTCGCTGGTAAAGAAGCGCTGGCCCTGGGCGTCCGGGGCGCTGGTGGGGGTGGAGTGGTCCAGGGTCGCCAAGGTGCGGTCCGGGCGGCGCACCCCCAGGCCACGGCGCTTGAGTTCGGAAAAGGCCTGGGGGCTGGTCACTTCGTGGACCAAGTGCAGGTCGATGTAGATCACCGCCGGATGGCCGTTCTCGGCCGGCTTAACGATATGGCGCTGCCAAATCTTGTCGAACATTGTCTGTGCCATGGTCTTTGCTCCTTAGCTGGCTTTGGCCATCTGACGGCTGATGCGGTTGATAACGTCCATAAAGGCGGACACGGAGGCGGCAACGATGTCGGTGGAGGTGCCCCGGCCGTGGAAGTTCTGGCCGGCATAACGGACCCGTACCTGGGCCTCGCCTTGGGCGTCGATGCCTTCGGAAATGGAGTTGACCGACAACCCTTCCAGGTGCACTTCCATGCCGATGGCCCGCTCTATGGCTTTGAAGGCGGCGTCCACCGGGCCGTCGCCGGTGGCCGCTTCGCGGTGCTCGCTGCCATTGGGGCCAACCAGCACCACGGCGGCAGAGGCGATGGTGTCGCCGGAACCGGAGGTGACCTGCATCTGGGCCAGTTGCCAGGGGCCAGTGCTGGACTGGCCGAAGACCAGGGCTTCGATGTCGGCGTCGGTGATGTGTTTTTTGCGGTCGGCCAGGGCCTTGAAGTCGGCGAAGATGCGCTCGATGTCTTCGCTGGCGGTGTCAAAGCCCAGCTCTTTTATCTTGTCTACCAGGGCGTGGCGGCCCGAGTGCTTGCCCAGCACCAGGCTGGTGTCGATGCGGCCGATGGACTTGGGCCTCATGATCTCGTAGGTCTCAGGGTGGCTCAGCATGCCGTGCTGGTGGATACCGGAGGCGTGGGCAAAGGCGTTGTCGCCGATGATGGCCTTGTTACGGGGCACCACAGAGCCGGTGATGGCGGACAGCAGCCTGGAGCTTGGCAGGATCTGCTCGGTGCGGATACCGGTGTCCAGGCCGTAGTGGTTGGCGCGGGTCTTGATGGCCATCACCACTTCTTCCAGGGCGCAGTTGCCGGCCCGTTCACCGATGCCGTTTAAGGTGCACTCCACCTGGCGGGCGCCGGCTTCCACGGCGGCCAGGCTGTTGGCTACCGCCAGGCCCAGGTCGTTGTGGCAGTGGGTGGAGATGATGGCCTGTTTGATGTTGGGTACCGTGGTTTTCAGGAAATGGATGGTGTCGAACATCTCGGTGGGGGTGGTGTAGCCGACGGTGTCGGGGATGTTGACGGTGGTGGCGCCGGCGGCAATGGCCGCTTCCACCACCTGGGCCAAAAAGTCCTTCTCGGTGCGCAGGGCGTCTTCGCAGGAGAATTCCACATCCGCCGTGAAGCTCTTGGCCAGGGTCACCGCCGCCACCGCCTTGGTTACCACCTGCTCCTTGGTCATCTTCAGCTTGTGTTCCCGGTGCAGGGGGCTGGTGGCGATAAAGACGTGGATGCGCTTTTTCTCGGCCTCTTGCAGGGCGCGGCCGGCTTCACGGATGTCATGGTCGTTACAACGGGCCAGGGCGCAGATGGTGGGGCCCTTGATGTCGCGGGCGATGCTGGCCACGGCGTTGAAGTCGTCTGGGCTGGCGGCGGCAAAACCGGCCTCAATCACATCGACACCCAGGCTGGCCAGGGCCTTGGCCATGCGTTTTTTCTGGGCCAGGGACATGGCGCAACCGGGGGACTGTTCCCCGTCCCTCAAGGTGGTGTCGAAAATGATGACGTTGTTTGACATGTTGATTCTCCTGAAAAAAGCCATAAAAAAACCCGCTCTGGTGGGAGCGGGTTTTTTGGAATCTGGTTGCCTGCCGGCGTTTCAAATCACAAAAGGGTCCCGCTCCCGCTGCTAAGAAGGAGAATGAGACCGAGGAGGAGGGCAGAAGACAGTTGCACGAAAACGCGCTCAGGGATCTGGGCGTTTTGCTGGGGGATGGAAGTGGTGCCTGTCTTGTTCATGTGAATGAACATGCAATGGATGGCCAAGGATGTCAACAAAAAAAACGCCGCCTTGGGAGAGGCGGCGTGAACACTTAGATCCTGGACAAGCCAGGCTAAGGGAGGACGACATAAGTGTAGTCTTCCCTCAGCTGTTGTTCACCTTTTAGGCGCTCAACGCCCAATTTGATGCGACGAGCCTTAGAAGTCGAAGGTACGGGACACGGAGAAGAAAACGCGGCCGTCCGCTTCGGGGGCGTCGTCAACGTCGGTGTCCTGCCAGTTCAGGGCAAAGTCGAAACCGGCATAAGAGGCGGTGACGCCGACCAGCCAGTTGCTGTAGTGATCTTTGCCGTACCAGTAGGTGTCGGCGCCCGGGCCGGACAGGGCCTTGTTGTAGGTGTAGGACGCTTCAAGGCCCCAGATATCGTCGATGTCGTAGGTCTGTTCCAGCTTGATGTAGCTGTGGTCCAGGTTCTTTTCGCCGAACTGCTTCCAGGTGTACCAAACCCGCAGGGTGGTGTTGGTGGGGGCGGTGATGGCCGCCGAGATCTCCGGGTAGTTGTAGTCGGATTCGCCAACATAGATGTACTGGTTGATCATCAGATCGTAGTTCCAGCCGTCGGCGAAGTCGGCGCTATAGCCGGCGTAGAAGTCCCACTCGGCATCGGCGTCGTCACCGGGGCCAAAGTCGACGTTGGAGGCCCAGGTACCCACATAGAAACCGTTGTCGAAAGCGACGTCGAAGCTGGCTTGCAGGGCCGGATCTTCACCGGTTTGGCTGATGCCGTTGAACAGGTAGTCGCTGGCACCGGTGACGGTGGCAGAGTATTCGGTGGCCTGGGCCGACAGGGCAAAGCCCGCAGCCAGCACTGAGGCAAACAGTGTCTTTTTCATGTTGATCCCTTTCGTTGGTTTTGTCGCTTAACCCTTGTAGGACGGGTGTTCATGTCGCCAAACAACGTCAGGGGCCGACGAAGGTGCAAGCAGCTCGTTCCCCGGATATTGATGGCGCATGTGTCTGCCGGCATCAGCAACAGGCCGCTGGGCGGCCTGGAACAATGCGAGGCAGGATGCTGGCGTCCACCCCGCCTGCAACGCCGTGAACCTGGGCTTAGGTTGCCCGGGGCGTCTTCACCATTTTACAGGTACTGAAGGGGTGGTGGGCGGAGTCAGCGTTGTTGCGGAGCAAAGTGTTTATGCCTTTGTCCGAGGTACAGCTGGAACCGGGCCGGATCTCCTCGCCACCAATTAAATCAAACGCTTTTTAGCGGAAAATGTCACGGGCAATTTTTACAGAATTCCGCATTTCTATGCGATCTTGCTCAGATTCCAGGTAATTGGCCAGACATGGCGGACAAACGCCTTAACGGCTGCGGCGTCCTGCCTCCCAGCGGCTGGGGCTGCTGGGAGCGGGGCTGAGTTACCAATTGGTGCCTAGGCGAGGCTTTGGTGCCGTCTTGCGTGACCTCGATCACATTTTCTATGCTAGAGACCACTGACTTTAAGGAGGCCCATGTGAGCCAGCTTTTCTCCCCTTTGTCCCTGGGTCCCCTGGCCCTGGACAACCGCATCGTCATCGCCCCCATGTGCCAGTATTCGGCAGAAATGGGGCTGATGGGCGATTGGCACCAGATGCATTACGGCAACCTGGCCCAGTCCGGCGCCGGCCTGTTGATCATTGAAGCCGCCGCCGTTGAGCCCAGGGGCCGCATTACCTATGCCGATGTCGGCCTGTGGGACGACGCCACCGAAGCGGCCATGGCCAAGGTGCTTAAAGCGGTGCGCCGTTATTCGGCCATGCCGGTGGGTATTCAGCTGGCCCATGCCGGCCGCAAGGCGTCCTGCGCTCGGCCCTGGGACGGCGGCGGTGCCATCGCCCCCGGCCAGGCCAACGGCTGGCAGACGGTGTCGGCCAGTGCCTTGCCCTTTATGGACAGCGATCCGGCGCCAAACGCCCTGGACCAGGCCGGCATCGACGCCATAGTGGCGGCCTTTGTGGACGCGGCCCGCCGCGCCGACCGCTTGGGCTTGGACTTGATTGAGATCCACGCCGCCCACGGCTACCTGCTGCACCAATTCCTGTCGCCCCTGGCCAACCAGCGCAGCGACCAATACGGCGGCAGCCTGGAAAACCGCATGCGGCTGGTATTGCAGGTGTTTGACGCAGTGCGCGACGCCGTAGGCAAAGACAAGGCGGTAGGGGTGCGGATCTCCGGCACCGATTGGGTGGAAGGTGGCTGGGATCTGACCCAGAGCCTGACCCTGGCCAAGGCGCTGGACGCCAGAGGCTGCGACTTTATCCATGTGTCTTCCGGCGGCCTGTCGCCGGCCCAGCAGATCCCGGTTGGCCCCAACTACCAGGTACCCCTGGCCGAAGCCATCAAGGCCCAGGTGACCATGCCGGTGATTGCCGTAGGCCTTATTACCGAGCCCGAGCAGGCCGAAGCCCTGTTGACCGAGGGCCGCACCGACGCAGTGGCCCTGGCCAGGGGCATGCTCTACAACCCGCGCTGGCCCTGGCACGCTGCCGCCAAGCTGGGGGCCAAGCTCAAGGTGTCGCCCCAGTATCTGCGCTCGGAGCCTCACGAGGTCAAAGGCCTGTTTGAATGAAAAAAGCCCCCGGATGGGGGCTTTTTTTATGCTCGGCGGCGGCGCAATAGCCCGGCCAGGGCCAGCAGTGCCAAGGGCAGGCCGGCGCCCCCCTGTGCCTGCACCGGCAAGTTAAGGGCGATCACCACAGGGTCATGGTCTGAGGAGCGGTAAGGCCCCTGGTCCTTGGCAAGATCCCCGGTGTGGGTGCGAGGGTATTCAAACAGCGGCGACTCGGCAGCGTTGATATGCCAGTCGCTCACCGCTACTACCTTGTCCAGCAGGGCGGGGCTGGCCAGGGCATGGTCCAGGCTGCCCTGTTCACCGTCATAGCTGTAGGAATAGCCGGGACTGTCGAAGTGGCGGTTCAGATCCACCAGGCCAAAGCCTTTGTCGAGGCTTTGCTGGGGCAAGGGCCGCTGGCCCACCAGGGCGTGGCTGGCGGTGGCCAGGGGTTTGCCTCCTGTGGTCAGGGCCAGCAGCGGGTCTTCCTGGCTATAGGCGTTGAAGTCGCCGATGGCCAGCACCGGGCTGGTGAATTCTGGTAGGGCCTGGCCCAGCACCTGGGCGGCGGACACCCGCAGCGCGTTGCAGTGACCCTGGCCGTGGGGCGGGTTGGCGCGGCTGTAGTGGGGGTAGTCTTCGATGCAGGGCGAGCCCTTGGACTTGAAGTGGTTTACCACCAGGGTAAAGGGCGCTGAACGCTGGTCCCCGTCGATGCGGGTAAAGCCCTGGGCCAGGGACGCGCGCTGGCCGGCAAAGACGGTCAGGCTGCGCCCGTCAGGGCCTTGGGCCTGGCCTTGCTGGTGGGGCATGGCCAGCACCTTGGCCTTACCGTCCAGGGCCAGGCGCGCCGGGCGGTAGAGGATGGCGACGGTGATGGCGTCTTCGCCGATGTTACCGGCGTCGGTGCGCACGTAGTCGTAGTGCAGGGCCGGGTCGCCCTGGGCGGCATTGAGGTGGCTGACCAAATCCTTAAGGGCCGAACCTTCGCCAAAACCGTTGTTCTCGATTTCCATCAGGCCAAAGAGGTCGGCGTCGATGGCGGTCATGGCGCTGACTATCTTGGTACGCTGCAGCGCAAAATCCTCTGCCGACTTGGCACCCCGGTTCTGGCCTGTGGGGTTGGCATCGCCGCCCACGGCGCTGTTGAAATAATTAAGGACGTTGAAGCTGGCCACCTTGAGGTTTCCGGCCTTGGCCAGTGTCGGTGCGGCGCTGCGGTCTTGGGTATGTTCTACCTGGGCCTGGGTCAGGGCGCCGTCCACCAGCAATCGGTACTGGCCGTGACTTTGCAGCACGGTGCCGCTAAGGCCGCTCAGGCGGTCACCCACCCTAAGGTAATGGTCCTTGGCGGCAAAGTCCGGGTAGTAGGGCAGGGTGCCGGGAGCCGGGGCCAGGTCGCTTTCCAGCAACAGGCGGTTTTGGCTGTTGGCAAGGGCCTGGGCTTTGGCCTGGTCACTGCCGGCCGGATAGTGCTCGGTGGGGGCCACCAGGGGGCCACCGTGGCTCAGCACCAGGTTGTTGCGCCGGCCGCCGTAGTCGTAGCTGAAGGTGCGGGTGATGTAGAGGTTGCTGTCCTTGCTCAGGGTAATGCGCATGCCCTCGTGAGCTTCCAGGGCCTGGGCCAGGCTTTGGCCGCTGGCCAGGTGCAGGGGGCTTGGCTGGGGCAGGGCGCCTTCATTTTTGAGGACTTGCACCTGGCTGGGGGTGATCTGGGTCTGGCCGCCCACTTCGGTAACGGTGCCACTGATGCACAGCAGGCTACCCAAGGGCGCCGGGGCCGGGGCGGCGATAAAAAGGGCGTCGGAGGTGGCCGGGTCCTGGTCGCTGTCACCTGTGATGACAAAGCCCGGCAGCAGCTGCTGGCTGGTTGCGCTCAGCACCCCTTGCACTGTTACCTGCTGGTTTTGGTAGGGGGAACTGTCCCCTTGGCCCTGCACCTGGCCTATGGCCATGGCCGGGCAATTGGCCTGGACGGCAGCGGCAAAAAAGGGCGCCATCCAGGCCGCCAAAAGTAGTCTTTTCATTATTTATCATCCTGTTGGGTCAGGGCTGACCCATACTGTCCTGTGAAGCCCATCATGATGTTACTGCGGCTAAAAGGACAGGGATACGCTTGGCGACACTCTCTTCGGACAGTCCGATCCTTATTTGCGGCAAATCAAATTTGCCTATTGGGGTTGGGCGCATACTTTCAGCCGAGGTTCACTAAGGAGAGCCCCCATGGGCATGAAACGCCCTGCCTTGGCGAAAGAAATCGCTGCCATCCTGGTTTTGAAACTGGCCCTGATCATCACCTTCAAGCTGGTGTTTTTCAGTGATCCGGTGGATGTGAACCAGGGGGCCACGGCCATTGATAACCAATTTCTAAACGCCTCGCCTTCAGCATCCAAGGAGTCCGACAATGATCGGTGATGATGTCGTTGATCTATCGCGCTTGCAGTTCGCCATCACGGCGCTGTACCACTTTTTGTTCGTGCCACTGACCCTGGGCATGTCCTTTATCCTGGCGATCATGGAATCGGTCTATGTGATGACCGGTAAGCAGATCTATAAGGATATGGTGAAATTCTGGGGTAAACTGTTCGGGATCAACTTTGCCCTGGGCGTGACCACGGGCATTACCATGGAATTCCAGTTCGGTACCAACTGGGCTTATTACTCCCACTATGTGGGTGATATCTTCGGTGCCCCCCTGGCCATCGAAGGCCTGATGGCCTTCTTCCTCGAGTCCACCTTTATCGGCCTGTTCTTCTTCGGTTGGGAACGCCTGAGCAAGGTGCAGCATCTGACGGTGACCTGGTTGGTGGCCTTAGGATCGAACCTGTCGGCCCTTTGGATCCTCATCGCCAACGGCTGGATGCAAAATCCGGTGGGTGCCGAGTTCAACTTTGAAACCATGCGCATGGAGATGGCCTCTTTCAGTGAGCTTATCTTCAACCCCGTGGCCCAGGTGAAATTCGTGCACACCGTGTCTGCCGGTTACGTAACCGGAGCCATGTTCGTGCTGGCCATTTCCAGCTACTTCTTGCTCAAGGGCCGCGATATTGCCTTTGCCAAGCGTTCCTTTGCCATCGCCGCCTCGTTCGGCCTGGCCTCGGTGCTGTCCGTTATCCTGCTGGGTGACGAGTCCGGCTACGAAGTAGGGGACGTGCAAAAAGCCAAGCTGGCCGCCATCGAAGCGGAATGGGAAACCCAGGAAGCCCCGGCCGACTTTACCCTGTTCGGGTTCCCCAACCAGGAAGCCGGGCGTACCGACTATGCGGTCAAAATCCCCTATGTGCTGGGCATCATCGCCACCCGTTCCCTGGACGAGCCGGTGGTGGGTATCAAGGACCTGAAAGTCGAGCACGAAGCGCGTATTCGCAACGGTATCCTGGCCTATGAGGTGCTGGAAAAACTGAAAAACGG
This sequence comes from Gallaecimonas xiamenensis 3-C-1, assembly GCF_000299915.1. Classification (NCBI taxonomy): domain Bacteria; kingdom Pseudomonadati; phylum Pseudomonadota; class Gammaproteobacteria; order Enterobacterales; family Gallaecimonadaceae; genus Gallaecimonas; species Gallaecimonas xiamenensis. The sequence goes on along the minus strand of NZ_AMRI01000008.1, from coordinate 132,297 downwards.
CGAAGACACCCCGGCTAACCGGGCCCGCTTTAGCGAACTCAAGGACGACCTGGGCTATGGCCTATTGGTCAAGCGCTATGCCCCCAACGTGGTGGACGCCACCGAGGCGGACATCAAGCAGGCGGTGGACACCTCCATCCCGAAAGTGGCTCCCATGTTCTGGACCTTTCGCATCATGGTGGCCATGGGCATGATCATGCTGGTGGTTTTTGCCCTGGCCTTCTACGAGAGCGCCCGCCACCGCATCGGCCAGAAGCGCTGGCTGCTCAAGTTTGCGCTTATCGCCCTGCCGGCTCCCTGGATCGCCTGTGAAGTGGGTTGGTTCGTGGCCGAATATGGCCGCCAGCCTTGGTCCATCGCCGAAGTGCTGCCCACCCACCTGTCCGTGTCGACCCTGTCCAAAGGGGATGTGATGGGTAGTATCGCCGGCTTCGTGTTCTTCTACACCGTGCTGCTGATTGCCGAGATGTACCTGATGATCCGCTATGCCCGTCGTGGTCCCAGCGTCCTTGAAACCGGCCGCTACCACTTCGAAACCAAGGCGCAGGAGGCCTGATCATGGATTACGAAGTCCTCAAACTTATCTGGTGGGTGCTTATCGGCGTGCTGCTGATAGGCTTTGCCATCACCGACGGCTTTGACATGGGGGCCGGTGCCCTGATGCCCTTCGTCGGCAAGACCGACACCGAGCGGCGGGTGGCCATCAACGCCCTTGGCCCGCACTGGGACGGCAACCAGGTCTGGTTTATCACCGCCGGTGGCGCCATCTTTGCTGCCTGGCCTGTGGTCTACGCCGTGGCCTTCTCCGGCTTCTACTGGGCGCTGCTACTGGTGCTGTTTGCCCTGTTCTTTCGGCCGGTGGGCTTTGAGTACCGCTCCAAGGTCAAGGACACGCGCTGGCGTAGCGCCTGGGACTGGGGCATTTTCGCCGGCTCGGCGGTCCCGGCCCTGGTGTTCGGGGTGGCCTTTGGCAACCTGTTCCTGGGGGTGCCCTTTAAGCTCGACAACCTGATGTACTCCACCTATACCGGTAACTTCTTCCAGTTGCTGACCCCCTTCGCCTTGTTGTGCGGCGTGGTGAGCCTGTCGATGCTGATGATGCACGGCGGCAACTACCTGGCCCTGCGCGCCGAAGGCCCTGTGGCCGGCCGCGCCCGCATTGCCAGCGCCATTGCCGGCCTGGTGATGGTGGTAGCCTTTATCGCTGCCGGCCTGTGCCTGCAACTGGGGGTGGACGGCTATGTGCTGGATAAAATTGGCGACACCAACAGCGCCCTCAATATCCTCAACAAGACCGTCTCTAACAAGAGCGGCGCCTGGCTGGCCAACTACGACGCCTTTCCGCTGCTGTGGGTCGCCCCTGTGCTGGGCGTGGTGGCAGGCCTTATGAGCGTGCTGCTGGCCTGGCGCGGCCGCCCTGGCTGGGCCTTCCTGTTCAGCTCCCTGGCCTGCGCCGGTGTCATCTTCACCGCTGGCGGTTCGCTGTTCCCCTTCGTGATGCCGTCCAGCCTGATGCCTGACCACAGCCTGACCATGTGGGATGTGGTTTCCAGCCATAAGACCTTGGGTATCATGTTCGTGGTGGCCTGCATCTTCGTACCCATAGTGCTGGGTTACACCCTCTGGTGTTACTACAAGCTGTGGGGCAAGGTCAGCGCCGAGCACATCGAACAAAATTCTGTTGGCAGCTACTAGGAGGCAATATGTGGTATTTCGCTTGGATACTGGGTGTGCTCTTGGCTTGCGCCTTCGGTATCGTTAACGCCATGTGGCTCGAGATCGTCGAGTACAGCAAAGAAGAAGACGCGCAGTAACAGCGCAGGACAACGGCAGGCCTCCCCCGGGCCTGCCGTTTTTTTCATCCAAGGAGTTCAAGATGTTGGTACCCCAAGGCCGTTTTCGCTGGTTGTCGGGCTTGTTGGCCCTGGCCGGCCTGGTGTTTATCTGGGGATCCGTAGTGCTGGGCCGAACCCCGCCCCACGGAGGCCTTAGCCTGATGATGATCGCCATGGCCCTGTGTGTGGTGCACGCCGTGGGCTGGCAAGTACGCAGCAACTGGGAGCGCTACCTTTTCTACCCCCCCTTGCCCTGGGTCACCTGGCTGTTGGCCTTGTATTTATGCAGTCCCCGCTAAGCTCACCCGGGCAGCGTAAATTTTTTGACGCTGCCGCTGGCGAAACGGAGTATTCCCGGACACCATAGAGTGAGATAGCAAAGCCGTATGTCGACTGTCCAGGATGGGCGGTGTCTCATGGCAAAGGAGGGACAGAATGGACCAGATCACCCTTGGGGGGGGCTGTTTTTGGTGCCTGGAAGCCGTTTTTCAACGGGTTCGGGGCGTAGAGGCGGTGCAGTCCGGCTATGCCGGCGGCCAGTTGCCTGATCCAAGTTATAAAGATGTGTGCCGTGGTGACAGCGGCCATGCCGAAGTGGTGCAAGTGCACTTCGATCCCAGGGCCCTGGCCCTGGACGACCTTTTCGAGCTTTTCTTCAACGCCCATGACCCCACCACCCTCAATCGCCAGGGCAATGACGTGGGCCCTCAGTACCGTTCCATCATCCTGTTTCAAAGCCCGGCCCAGCAGCAGGCCGCCCAGGCTGCCATGGCAAGGGCCCAGGCCGATTACGATCTGCCGTTGGTCACCGAGCTTGCGCCCCTGGAGACTTTTTATCCGGCGGAAGTGGAACACCGCGACTACTACAACAGACACCAGACGCAGCCTTATTGCCAGTGGGTGATCCACCCCAAACTGGCCCAGTTGCAACTCGACGCACTCTGACCGAGAAGGACGGCCTATGCCTCGATGGAGTATTGCGCTGCTCTTTTCCCTGCTTTCAGCCGGCAGCCTGGCGGATGACGCCTATCTTGCTGCCCGCAAAGCCCAGCAGCGCGGTGATGACAAGACCTACCTCAAGCTGCGCCAGGAGCTGAACCAGCATCCTTTGGCCAGCTACCTGGATTATTACTACCTCAAGGACCACATGGCCAAGGTGACGGCGGAGCAGGTCCAGGCCTTTGAGCACGACTACCCCGACTCTCCCCTTGGGCGCTTCCTGGTGATGCGCTTTATCGACGAAGCGGCGGCCCGTAAGGACTGGGGTGAGCTGCTCAGCGTTGCCGCCCGCGAACCGGCCGGTGACGAGCGCCAGTGCCTCTATTACCGGGCCAAGCTCGAGACAGGGGCAAAGGAGCAGGCCTGGCAAGGGGCCGAGCAGCTCTACCTGGTGGGCCGGTCCCAGCCCAAGGCCTGCGATCCTTTGTTCAGCGCCTGGCAAAAGGCCGGTCACCTCAAATCTGATCTGGTGCTGTCGCGCATGGAACTGGCCTTTGCCCGTGGTCAGGGCAGCCTGCTTGGTTACCTGGCCCGGTCGCTTCGCGGCCATCAGGGGGACGTGGCCAAGTCGATTTTGGCCCTGTTCAACCAACCCCAGAAAGTAGCCAGCCGGGTACCGGTACCCGGTGACGCCGAGCGCAGCCGGCGGCTGACGGTGCTGGCGGTGGAGCGCCTGGCCAGGCGCAATCCCGAGCAGGCCTGGCGCACCTGGATGCAGGCCCGCGACCATATGGAATTCACGGCGCCCCAGCGCCATGAGGTGGCCCGTTTCCTGGCCGCCAGGCTGTACGACACCGACGACAAGAAGGCCATGGAGTGGCGGGACGAAGCGGTGCGCTACTACCGGGACGACCAGATGACCGAGCGGCGTATTCGCCATGCCTTGGCCCAAGGCGACCCGCAAGGCGCCCGGGATTGGATAGGACTGCTGAGCGAAGCGGAAGTGGCCAACGACCGTTGGCAATACTGGCTGGCCAAGACCGAACCGGACCCGGCCTTGAAGGAAAACCTGCTTAAGGAAGCGGCCAAGCAACGCTCCTATTACGGCTTTTTGGCCGCAGAAGCCCTGGGACAGCCCTTTGAGCTCAACGAGATACCGCCGCCGCCCATGACCGCAGGCCTTGCCGACATGGGGGCCCTTAAGCGCATTCCGCTGCTGCTGGCCATGGACGAGGCCCTGCTGGCACGCATGGAGTGGTATCACCTGATGACCCCCTTGTCGGACAGCCAGCGCCAGGCCCTGGCCGGCTGGGCCCATGAGCAGGGTTTTGAAAACCTGGCGATACTGGCCGCCATCCGTGGCGACGGTTGGGATCTGGTGTCGTTGCGCTTCCCCCTGGCCTTTGAAGACCAGTTCGAGCGCTACAGCACCCTCAGGAAAATGCCCAAGAGCTTCCTGTTGGCTCTCAGCCGCCAGGAAAGTGCCCTAGATCCCAAGGCCCAGTCGCCGGTTGGCGCCAGGGGGCTGATGCAGCTGATGCCGGCGACGGCCCGCCATACGGCCAAGAGCCTGGGGGATGCCGGCGCTGGCGATCTGTTCGACCCGAACGTCAATATCCGCCTGGGTACCGAGTACCTGCGCCAGATGCTGGAGAAGTTCGACAACAACCGCATATTGGCGGCGGCGGCCTACAATGCCGGGCCACATCGGGTGGCGCGCTGGGTGGGTAAGGAGTTGCCCTTCGATGCCTTTGTGGAGTCCATCCCCTTCAAGGAAACCCGCAACTACGTGCAGAACGTGCTGGCCTTCAATGTCATCTACCAGCACCAGCTGGGGCAGGACAGCCCGGCCATGCTCACCGAAGACGAACGCCAATACCTCTATTGACAAAGGCGGCCCTGGGGCCGCCTTTTTTAGCGTTTGGCGTGGCGTTCGAAGTTTTCCCGCTTTTGCTCGTCGTTCTTTCGCAGCAGCACATAGAGGGCGCCGGTGGACCCGTGGTGGCGCTGGGCGCTGTGGTAGGCCAGGACCTGTGGCATTTCCTTGAGCCATTTGGCGCAGTAGCTCTTAAGAAAAGCCGGTACGGGTTTGGCGTTTTCGCCCCGGCCATGCATTACCAGCAGGGTGCGAAGGCCGATGCGGTGGCTGTCGCGGATAAATGCAAAGACCTCGGCGCGAGCCGCCACGAAGCGCTTCTTGTGCAGGTCAAGCACCCCTTGGATATCGTATTTCCCTTGGCGAAGCTGCTTGAATACGCCGTCCTGGACCCCGTCTTTTTTGTAGGCCAGTACGTCGTGGGGATCTACCAGTTCTACCGCTTCCGAAGACAGGTAATTGATGTCCTCGGCCAGTTCCGCCTCGGCAGCGGCGCGGCGGGCGTCGGCACCGGCCTGTTGGGGTTTGGGAGCCAGGCCTGCGCTGTTGAGGTTACCCATCGGCTGCACACCTTGCATTTCCTTTTCAAACAAAGTCTTGTCATCATCATGCATCCTGACCTCCCAACTTCCGGCAATTCATGACTTCCCGACTCGCCGCCATCGACAGCGCCAGGGGACTGGCTATTTTCGGCATCCTCCTGGTCAATATCCAGTCCTTTGGCCAGCTTGAGGCCTACCGCTATGACAGGTTGGCCGAGCCTGGTGCCCTTAGCCAACTGGTCTGGTGGTGCAACGTGCTGCTGGCGGACGGCAAGTTTATCAGCCTGCTGTCGGTGTTGTTCGGCATGGGCCTGGTATGGCTGGCCAAGGCCGGTAACGCTTACCAGCATCGACGTTTACGCTGGCTGGCGCTGTTTGGCCTTGCCCACGGTTTCTTGGTCTGGGACGGGGACATCCTGCTGCTCTACGCCCTGACCGCCTCCGTGATGTTGCCCTACACCCAAGGGGGGGAGCCCAAAAAGCGTCTGTTGTTATCCCTGTTTTTGGTGTTGCTGGGGGCCTTGGTGTTTATCGGCCTGCTGAGCCTGACGCCGCCGAACCCGGAGCCGGATACCCAGGCCTTGGCCGTTTTTGCCCAAGGCAGCTACCTGGAGCAGCTGCAATACCGGCTGCACAGTTTTGGCTATACCCTGCTGTCTTGGCCGCTGTTCATACTGCCCATGGTCGGTGGCCTGATGCTGCTTGGGGCTTTACTGGCCCAGCAGCCCCATTGGCTGGCTGGCCTGCGAAACCGCTGGCTCTGGTGGTGCCTGGGGGGCCTGGTGCCAAGCGCACTGGCGTTGATGCTGGACCCTGCCTTGGGCCACGGTTGGCTGCTGTTGTTTGCGCCTATCCAGGCCCTTGGCTACCTGGGCCTGGCCCTGCGTTTTGGCAGCGGCTGGACGGCCCTGCAGGGGGCAGGGCGTATAGCCCTTAGCCACTACCTGCTGCAAAGCCTGGTGATGACAGGATTCTTCTACGGCACCGGCCTTTTCGGCCAATGGCCAAGGGCGGCGTTGCTGGCCCTGGCCCTGGGCTACAGCCTGCTGGCCCTGGCTCTGACCCCCCTTTACCTTCGCCGCTTCTCCCAAGGGCCTTTTGAATGGCTGTGGCGGCGCCTGGCCCACCGCCAGGCTACACCAGGTTGAGGCTGGGCTCCTGTTGGCTCTTATGGAGCTTGCGAAGCTGGCCCAGCAGGGCATTGAGGGCCAAAGGCTCCCCCGGGGTGTAGCGCCAGACCAGGGCGTTGAGATCGTTGGGGTGCCAGCGATTGAGGTACTGGTTGTCGTCGGTATAAAGGGCCAGCTGCGGCACTCCCAGCACCGCTGCCCTTTGCACCCAGGCCGAGTCCACCCCCAGCAGGCTCTGGGCCCTGGCCAGCAGCTGCCAACCGGTCAAAGGGGCGCTGTCTTCCAGGCTGAACAACCTGGGGGAGCGCAGCCCTTTGAGGGCCTTGGGCAGGGGGTGTAGCAGCACCAGGACCAGTTTTGGCAGGCCTTGCAGCAGGTCTCGAAACTGTTCCACCAGGGGAGCGAAGGCCTGGCCGTCGTCGTCCAGCAGGTTGATGGCCACCATGGGCCTGTCACCGATGGCGGCCAGCAGCCCCTGTTCGGTACTGCTCAGCGGCGGTAGCCAGCGGTGGGAGCCACCCAGGCCAAGGGTAGCCAGTGCCTGACCGAAGCGTTCCGCCACATGGGCGTCCGGGGGGCAGGGCAGGCGCTGGGCATCGAAGGGAGAGCTGCCCGCCAGCAGCAGCCTGTGGCCTGTGGGAACCAAAAAGGGCAAGGTTTGGCGCCAGGGAGTCAGGGGCGGCAGGCTCAGATCCCAGACGCTGTCCCAGCGCTGGTGGCGCAACTGCCAGATAAGGCGTGGCCAACTGCCGGGATGGTGGGCCACCAGCGGCGCCGGCAGCCAGGGTAAGGCCCCCAGCAACCGGGCCTGTTCTGGGCGGCATAAAACCTGTACCCAATGCCTGTCGCACAGCCCCTTGAGCATGGGCAGAGCCCAGGGCAGGGTGGCGCTATCTTCCTGATCCAGCAAGCACAGTATCCGCCTGTTCATGGCGACCTCACCTTTGTTTCAAAATTGTTTCATTTTGCTTGAAAATTAGTTTTCCCATTGTATATAGTCTGCGACACGCTGCAGACGTGCAGCGGGTTGCCCAACCCGTAATCACTACCATAACAGGGCTGGAGGAGTACGAAAAATCATCAGCAGGAACCCTGAGTCGTAGGTTTCTGCGCCGGTTCCAGGTGACCAAATCGCCATAACAACAGGACGGTCATTCGGGACGAACCAGGGAACAGGCCCCTTGCCAGCCTAAGGGTGGACGAGGGCACTAAGATGACAGGGAAGCTGTAAAGCCTCCCGGATATGACTACTTCACCTTCAATGGTGGTAGCGCCGGTTGTTGGTACCGGCGGTTGGCATCGGGCTCGCCCGTTGTCGGCAAACCCTACTGACATCATGACTTTTTGCCCCGCCTCGTGCGGGGCCTTTTCGTTTCAGGCAGCTGATTCGCATAAAAAAACGCCAGAAGACGGGGCCTGCAACGCTTTTTCTTGAATGCCAAAGGCAGATGGCTATAATGCTCGCCGTTGTATCGGAAAGTAGCTCAGCTTGGTAGAGCACTACGTTCGGGACGTAGGGGTCGCAGGTTCAAATCCTGTCTTTCCGACCAAGAATTCTCAGTTTTGCAAAGCCCCTTGGGCAAGCGACGGAAAGTAGCTCAGCTTGGTAGAGCTCTACGTTCGGGACGTAGGGGTCGCAGGTTCAAATCCTGTCTTTCCGACCAAGAATTCTCAGTTTTGCAAAGCCCCTTGGGCAAGCGACGGAAAGTAGCTCAGCTTGGTAGAGCACTACGCTCGGGACGTAGGGGTCGCAGGTTCAAATCCTGTCTTCCCGACCAAGAATTCTCAGTTTTGCAAAGCCCCTTGGGCAAGCGACGGAAAGTAGCTCAGCTTGGTAGAGCACTACGTTCGGGACGGAGGGGTCGCAGGTTCAAATCCTGTCTTTCCGACCAAGAATTCTCAGTTTTGCAAAGCCCCTTGGGCAAGCAACGGAAAGTAGCTCAGCTTGGTAGAGCACTACGTTCGGGACGGAGGGGTCGCAGTTTCAAATCCTGTCTTTCCGACCAATATTAAGGCAGCCTAAGGGCTGCCTTTTTCCTTTATGCAGGATTTGCCATGTGGTTGACCGAGGACGCGCTTAAAGCCGGCTACCAAAGCCTGGTACACCCCTATTTCGAGGGGGGCCAGATTGGCAGCCTGTTGAGCCCGGACGGGGTCGAACTGCACTACCGGCTGTTCCTGCCTCCGGGGGCCAGCACCCTGCTGGTATTGAGCTCGGGGCGCACCGAAAGTGTCCTTAAATACCAGGAACTGATCTTTGAGCTGGGCCGGCTGGGCATAGCGGTGGCGGCTCTGGACCACAGGGGCCAGGGCTTTTCTGGCCGCCTGACCGACGATCCCTTGCTGGGCTACGTGGAAGACTTTGACCACTACGCCGAGGATCTGCACCTGTTCGTCAACCAGGTGGTGTTGCCCCTAGGTTTTAAACGCCACTGGCTGCTGGCCCATTCCATGGGGGGCTGTATTGCCGCCCTCTACCTGGCGGCTTTTGCGCACCCCTTTGACAAGGTGGCCATGACCTCCCCCATGCTCAGCATCAACACCGCCCCTTTTCCCAACTGGGTGGCCAAGAGCATGGCCCGCTGGCAGAGCCAGCAGGACAAGCGCCGGGGTCAGCCCCGCTATGTGCTGACGACCGGCCCCTACCAGCGTAAGCCCTTTGAAGGCAACGGCCTTAGCCATTCCCACTACCGTTACGAGCTGTGCCAGGACTGGCTGGAAGCCATGCCGGACGCCCGCCTGGGCGGCCCCTCTGCCCAGTGGCTTGATGCGGCCTTCCTGGCCATGGACAAGGCCGTCAAGGAGGCCGGTGCCATAACGGTGCCGGTGCTGGTGTTGGTGGCCGGGGAAGACAAGGTGGTGAGCCGTACCGGCCAGGAGGCCCTGGTGGCGGCCTTGCCCAAGGGCAGCTTGCAGATCATCGACGGGGGCTGGCACGAATTGTTGCTGGAAGAGGACGGCTATCGGCTGGCCACCCTGGAGCGGCTCTGGGCCTTTTTTAACGATTGAGGTCCGGCTGGGTCAGCAGCAGGGCATGGACCTGGCGGCCCTGGATGGGGGGCAGGGGCTGGATGGCCACCTGGTAGCCTTCCTTACGGGCAAAGCTGGCCAAATCGTCCAATATCGCCTGGCGCAGGGCCGGTCGAAACAGCCAGCGCAGCAGCCGGTTAGGCCAGTCCTTGGCCGCCTCCTGGGTGGTCATGGACAGGGTTCGCAGGCTGCTCATGGGGATATCCGGCAGGTCCAGGGCCAACGGCTGGTAGCTGGAGGTGTTGATCAGGTGGTAGCCGCTGATCCCCAGCACCATGGCCGGCAGGCGCCGCTCAGCGCCTTTTTGCAGCAGTTGCTGCGCTTCTTCCAAACCTAAACCCAATCCCAGTAGCTGGCGGCGCCCCTTGATGGGGTCCAGGGCTTCGTTGCTGTTGAGATCCGCTTCAAACCATTGGCGCCTGGGGTGGGGTTGACCGGCACTGGGGGCAATGGCTACCGCCTCAAATCCCTCCAGTACCTCGGGCAGCACAGTGCCCCATTCCACCAGCACCTTGGGCTGGCTTGGCAGCAGTGGCCTGACCGCTTCGGTCAAATCGTCAAAGGGGGCGTTCTCGGCACAGAGCTGACGGTTGAGGCGGGGTAGCCAGGGTAGTTCGTCGAGGAAGGGGGTGGGGCGCACCTGGTTTTGGTGCAACAAGGGATGCCTGGCTTCCTGCTGTACCAGATGGTAGAGCACCGGGTAGTCGTCCTTCCAGGCCGCCGGCGGGCTGGCCCAGAGGCTTTGATACTCGGTGAGCAGGCGCAGGCGTTCGCTCATTGCAGCCGCTGGACCTTGGCACCTTTGGCTTCGAGAAGACTCAGCAGGCCGTCGGTGCAGATGATATGGCCAAGGCCCACCACCACCAGGCTGTCGCGGCCCTGGGCCAGGGTCAACAGCCTGGGAACCCACTCCTGGTTGCGCTGCTTGAGGGTGGCGTCGTGCATGGCCTGGTAGGCGGGGCCCTGGCCCTGGTTGAGGGGGCAAAGCTCGCCGAGCTTGTCCAGTTTGCCGGCCTGCCAGGCGTCGAGCATGGGCGACAGGGTGCTGTCGAGCTGGTCCATCTCCCCTATGCCGTCCAACACCATGTCATTGGCGAAATGGTCGCTGCTGGCCAGGGCCTGGAACTGGCGGTCCAGGCTTTCCAGGCCAGAGATCTGCCAACCCCTGGCTTCGGCCAAGGCCTTGACCTGGTTGTCGATACCCAGGTTGGCGTCGAAGTTGTGGCGGGCCAGGGCGCTTTGCATAAGGGTCATGACGGCAAACCAGGGGCGGACCCTGTCGAGCTGGGCCATGGGAATGCCATAGTCGCCGGCCATTTCAGAGAGGGCCTGGTAAGCCTTGGGACTGAGTTGGTCCCTTAAGCTGCCCTGCTGGAGCAGGCCGTAGTGCATCACCGATGCCTGCATGCGCCCTGGGGTCAGCTCCTGGGGGGCCAGTTCCTGGACTAGATTGTCGGCGCCCTCAAGGCGGTCGAGCACCGCCTTGAGAGGACCTTGGTTGTCCACTTTGCCCACATGAATGGAGCCGAGCAGCCAGAAGCGGCCGCCGTGAGTGTCCACTTGCCACAGAGCCGGCGCCGCCAGGGCAGGGCGGGCAAAAATGGCAAGCAGGATCAGGAAGATAGTTCGTCTTAGCATGGGCTGATATTAGCCCAATGCCTATTTTCCGTCACCGTCTTTCATGGCTTTGCGGATGAAAAGTCCCGTACAAAAACCGATCACCACCAGGGCTCCCACTATGGTGATGACACTGGCGATACCGACGGCGTCGCCAAACAGCAGTTGTGTCCACAGTTCCATTAGTCACCTCCTGTTCTATGCCATTGAGGCTAGGCAGGGGTGGGGTAGGGCGGCTTGATGGAGATCAAAAGAAAGGGCGGCCTGGGCCGCCCTCTTTGTGCTGGATCAAAAAAGCCCGCTCAAGCGGGCTTTTTGGCCATCAGTGGTGGTGGCCACCGGCGCCGTGCACGTGGCCGTGGGCCAGTTCTTCTTCCTCGGCGTCACGCAGTTCGATCACTTCCACGCTGAAGTGCAGGAACTGGCCGGCCAGAGGATGGTTGCCGTCGACGGTGACGGTTTCGTCGGTTACGGCCTGGACCACAACGGTACGGGGGCCAGCGTCGGTCTGGGCGGTGAAGCGCATACCGGCTTCGATGTCGTCAACACCCTGGAAGGCGCTGCGGGGAACTTCCTGCACCAGTTCCTGGTGGTAAGGGCCATAGCCGTCTTCGGGGGCTACGGTTACGTCCAGCTTGGCACCTTCAGCCTGGCCGTCCAGTTGGGCTTCCAGGCCCGGGATCAGGTTACCGTGACCATGGAGATAGACCAGCGGTTCGCCACCGGCAGAAGTGTCCAGTACGGTGCCCGCGTCGTCTTTCAGGGTGTAGTGAATGGTCACTACCTTGTTTTTGCTGATGGTCATGAAGTGACCCCTTTTGTTTGGTGCAAGTAAGGGGCTGAGCCTAGCACAGGGGCCCTGCCCACCACAAACGGCCCCGCCGTCATACCGCTGTCGTATCCCTGTCACCTGTATTTGTTAAAAAAACGTGCCTTGCCGGCCAGGCCAGGTTCCACCTGGGGCCTCCCCTAGGGGGCTGGAGATGTTAAAAACACCGTGCCCTGTTAACAAAAAAGGGGCTGGCCGACAATGCAGGGCCCTGGAAAGGGTTACAACAAACAACAGGATGAGCATCATGCGTAAAACCACACTGGCGTTGGCGGTCATGGCGTTGGCCAGCCAACCGACCTGGGCCGATCTGCTGATCACCGAATACGTGGAAGGCAGCAGCTATAACAAGGCCATCGAAATTTCCAATACCGGCGACAGCAGCGAGACCCTGGACGGGGTCAGCCTGGCGGTCTATTTCAACGGTGCCACCACCACCACGGCCCGTATCCCCCTGAGTGGCACCCTGGCCGCCGGTGCTAGCCTGGTGCTGGCTCACCCCAGTGCCGACGACAGCATCCAGGCCGATATCCGCTCCGGCAGCATCAATTTCAACGGTGACGACGCCGTGGTGCTGGAACGGGGCGCCGAGGCCCTGGACACTATAGGCACAGTGGGGGTCGACCCGGGCTCTGAATACCGTGACGGCGGCAAATCCACCAAGGACATGACCCTGCGCCGCCTGCCGGGCAGCAGCCCCGGCAGCTTTGATTTTGCCCAGTGGCAGTCTTTTGCCAAAGACAGCCTGGATGGCCTTGGCTGCACCGGCCTTGGCGATTGCGGCGACGACGGCGAGCCGCCGGTGACCTGGCAATGCCCGGACCAATGGCAAAGCATTCCCAGCATCCAAGGGGACGGGGCCAGCTCACCGCTGGTGCCGGACGGAAGCTATGAAAGCACCGACAAGGTGGTGACCCAGGGCCGGGTTACCCAATTGTCCTCTGGTCTGCTCAAGGGCTTTTTCCTGCAAGACGGCGCCGGAGACGGCAACGACGCCACTTCGGACGGTATCTTCGTTTACACCGGCACTGCCCCAGATCCGCAGATCCAGCCTGGCATGGCCCTTTGTGTGGAAGGCTTGGTCAAGGAATACTTTGGCTTTACCGAGATCGCCTTGGACAACTTCAGCCCCAGCCCCTTGGACCTGGCCGAGGTTACCCCGGTGGAACTGATCCTGGACCCTCAGGATGTGGCGGGCTCCCTGGAAAGAGTCGAAGGCATGCAGGTATGGCTGTCTGCCGCCAGTGATATGAGGGTGACGCGTCCATTCAGCTATGACTACGATGCCTCCCGTAACAACATGGTGCTGGCCCACGGCGGCCCGCGCTTTATTCCGACCCAGCTCCACCCGGCCCTGACTCCAGAGGCCCAGGCCCTGGCCGAACAGAACCAGGCCCGTACCCTTTATATCGATACCGACTTCAAGCCGGCGGACGGAGTGATCCCCTACTTCCCCGGACTGGACGCCGAGCAGGGCTATATCCGGGTCGGTGACAGGGTCGAGAACCTGGCCGGTGCCATCGCCTATTCCTACAGCAACTACCGCCTGCTGGTGGGACAAGATGTCACCCTGGGCGCCGGTGACTTCGTGCATCTGGACGACCGCACCAATGCCCCGGTGCTGGCCGAGGAAGGCCAGTTGAAGGTGGCCAGCTTCAACGTCCTTAACTACTTCACCACTGCCATCGGTGGTGACGACAACCCCTTGGGCGTTAACAGGGGGGCCAAAAGCGCCGACGCCTTTGCCCTGCAACAAACCAAGATAGTCAACGCCCTGCTGGCCATCGACGCCGACGTGCTGGGCCTTATCGAGGTGGAGAACAACGGTTTTGGGGAGCTCTCCGCTATCCAGAGCCTGCTGGATGCCCTTAACGGCGAACTGCCTCAGGACCAGCAGTACGCCTTTGTGCAACCGGCCGGCCTTGAGCGAATCGGCTCCGACGCCATCACCTCGGCCATACTGTACCGCCCGGCCGTTGTGACCCCGGACGGGGCCCTGACCGTGCTGGAGATGCCCAACCAGATCACCACCAGCGTCGGCAGTGACGGCACTGTAGAAGAAGACATCCACCACGGTGGCCGCCCCAGCCTGTTCCAGCGCTTCAAGCGCCTCTATCAGGGCCAGGCAACCGGCGACAGCTTCCAGGTGGCCATCAACCACCTGCGCTCCAAAGGCAGCAGCTGCGCCGAGGACGAAGAAGGCAAACCCGCCGACGGCCAGGGCAGCTGTAACGAGCTGCGCAACACCGAAGTGTCGCTGATCGCCGAACAGGTGCAGGCTTCCAACACCCCGACCCTGTTGCTGGGTGACTTCAATGCCTATGCCAGTGAAGATCCGCTGCTGGTGCTGACCCAGATCCCGGCCTTGGACAGGGAACTGAAAACGGCCCACAGCACCTACTTTGGCGACACCACATCCGCCCCGCAGCTGGACGATGAAGCCAGGGTTATCAGCCAGGGCTATGGCCTGGTGAACTTGAGTGAGCCCCAGGCCTATTCCTATCAGTACGACGGCGAACTGGGTCGCCTCGACCAGGCCCTGGCCACCCAGGATCTTGCCACCAAGGTCAAGGCAGTCAGCGACTGGCACATCAATGCTGCCGAGTCCAACCTGTTCAGCTATGACAGCGCCTACACCGGCAGCTTGGTCAAATCTCAAGGGCCATTCAGCTCGTCGGATCACGACCCTGTGGTGGTGGCCCTGGACTGGCCCCTGGCCGGCAACCTGAGCCTGGCCCAAGACAGCCTGACCCTGTATGAAAGTGAAGGCCTGGGTTCCCTGGTGGTCAGCCGCCAAGGCGGCGCCGACGGCGAACTGGGCCTGAGCGCCGAGCTGCGTTTCCTCGGCCATAGCCGCCACGGCCAGCGCTTTGCCGACGAGAACGATATCCGCCTGCCAGAGCCGCGCCTGAGCTTTGCCGATGGCGAAGCCGGCGACAAGGCCCTGGTGCTGGAGCTTATTGCCGACCGCCATATGGAAAAACCGGAGAAGCTGGAGCTGGTGCTGCACTTTGACGACGGCCGTGAGCAGGTGATCCCTGTGGTCATCGTCGACGACACTCGCCCAACCCCGCCTTTGGTGACTTTCCTTAAATGGTTGTGGTCACTGGTCTGGGGCTGATGCCCTGAATGATAAAAAAGGAGGCTTAGGCCTCCTTTTTTATTGGTCGTCGTCCAGCGGTTTGGTTGGGTGATGATGGTGAGTGGCTTTTCGCCTGAAAAAGCTCTTGTCCATCCGTTGGAAGGGAAAGGCCGATTGCAGCTTGTCTTTGGCCAGGGGCGGGAAATTGGCAGAAAACACCAGTTGCACCCCGTACTTGGTCTTGTAACCAAATACCGAGCCTTTGATTTGCCGGTTGGCGGCCAGCTTGGTGCAGGCCTCCCAAAAATCTGGCGGTACCGACCCCTTGGTCAGTTTGACCTTGCCTTTCTTGAACTCGACGATGAAGACACAGAACAGCTGCTTGAGCAGCAGGTAACCTACCAGCATCAGCACGGAAAAGGCGATGATGGCCTCGGTATTGATGGAAAGCGTTGATATGTCCACGACCCTGCCCGTCAATTTATTGTCGCTGTACTCTTTATAGCTCAAGGTCGGGGCTTTGGTTATGCTGGCCGGCCGGCTAACAAGGAGCAATACCCATGCTAGAAACACCGCGCCTGTTGATGCGCCCCTTCACCCTGGATGACGTGGATGCCTTCTGGGCCATGAACGCCGACCCGGCCATAGTGCGCTATACCGGCCAGGACCCGATCACCAGCCGGGCAGAGGCCGAGGAGAAGCTCATTGCCGCGCCCCTGGCCGATTACGCCAAGTACGGTTATGGCCGCCTGGCGGTGGTGCATAAGGAGAGTGACCGGGTGATCGGGTTTTGCGGCATCAAGCACCTGCCGGAGTTTTCCCTGCCGGAGCTGGGCTACCGGCTGCTGCCGGCCTTTTGGGGCCAGGGCCTGATCACCGAAGCGGCCCGCCCGGTGTTGGCCCACGGCCACCAGGAGCTGGCCCTGGCCAAGATCATCGCCCTTATCCACCCCGACAACATCGGTTCCATCAAGGTGGCCGAGAAGCTGGGCATGGCCCGCAAGGAACAGCTGCGCTACGCGGGCATGCCGGTTTGGTGTTACGCCTCGGAGCCGCGCTGATGGGGCTCCTTTGGGGCATCACCTTGCTGTGGGCCTTCTCGTTTTCGCTGATCGGGGTTTATCTGGCCGGCCAGGTGGATGCCTACCTGGCGGTGGCCTCGCGCATGGCCCTGGCGCTGCTGGTCTTTTTGCCGTTCTGGCGCCCCTTGCCCTGGCGCCAGGCCTTGGTGCTGATGGCAACGGGAGCCATCGAGATCGGCATCATGTACCTCTTTCTTTATAAGAGTTACCAGTACCTGACGGTGGCCGAACTGCTGCTGTTCACCATCTTCACCCCCCTTTATGTCAGCCTCTTTGCCGATCTGTTTGCCCGGCGCTGGCCCAAGCACCTGTGGGCGCCGGCGCTGCTGGCGGTGGCGGGGGCGGCGGTCATTCGCTGGACCGAGCTGAGCGAGGACTATTGGAAAGGCTTTGCCCTTATCCAGGCGGCCAACGCCTGCTTTGCCTTCGGCCAGGTCTGGTACCGCCACCAGAGCAAGTCCACCAGTTTGACCCACAGGGCCCGCTTTGCCTGGTTTTTCCTGGGGGCTCTGCTGGTAACGGCGTTGGCCTCGGCGCTGCTGGCCGACTGGCAAAAACTACCGGTGACGCCGGTTCAGCAAGGAGTCTTGCTGTGGCTGGGGGTTGTGGCCTCGGGCCTTGGCTACCTGGGCTGGAGCTACGGCTCTACCCTGGTCAGCGCCCAACAACTGGCGGTGATGAACAACATGCTGATCCCCGCCGGCATAGTGGTGAACGTGGTGATTTGGCAGGGCCAGGTGGATTGGCTGCGTTTGGGGCTGGGGTCGGTGTGCATGGCCGGTGCCCTGTGGCTGTGTCGCCGTCAGTCTTCCTGAGTGCTGCGTGCTGTCGCCCAGTAGCGGCGTAGCAGCGCCAGCCCGTTTTCCCCGGCCAGCTCTTCGGCGATCAGCAAGTCAAAGCCGGTCAGTTCCCGAAAGCGCTTCATGCGGTGGCCCAGCATGGCCAGTACGCCGCTGTAGCGCTTACCGGAGGGGGACACATAGTGGCTGGCCTCGAACAGGTCCTCGGCCTGGCAGTCTGGGCATTGCTGACGCAGGGCCAGCAACAGCAGGTTGCGCTGCTCGGTCAGCAGACCTACCGCCAGGCGCGGCCCTATGGTGTCCAGCACTTGCTCCGGGGCCTTGAGGCGAAAACCGATATAAGGCAGTTCCTGGCGGTAAAAGCCACTGCCAAGGTGAAGCTGGTCTATGCGTTGGATGTCCCGCCAGTTGAGGCTCCAGCCGCCGCGCCTGTGGTGCAGGGACAGGCTGTGGCTGTTGATGGACAGACTGACCTTGGGCTCGGTGAGCTTGCCTATGCCCAGCACCAGCAACACCGGGGTGGCCAGCAGCAATACCATGCCGGGGCCAAACCAGCCCCATGCCAGGCACACTGGGCCCACAACCAGGAAAAGCACCCCCAACAGGGTCAGGGTCAGGCCATTTCGATGGCGCTGGCTAGATAATTCTTGGGCGTCCATTAACTTCTGGCTAAGATTGATTAAACCTATGATAACGCAACAAACCCATGGAGGGATAAATGCGACCTTACCTGCTGCTTGCATCCGTATTGGCGTTCGGCGCCCAGGCTGACAACCCCTATATCCAGAACCAGGACAAACTGGGTGGGGACGATGGCCTGGCCTTCAGCCTCTTCGCCGGCTATACCCACGGTGGCGACAATTTCGTGGCCGTCAATTACACCAACGGCACCAAGGAAAACTTCCGCTTCGGCAACCGTTACCACCTGGGCCTGGGTGGCCTTTGGGAAAACGGCACCTGGGGTGCGGCGTTCAACCTGGGCTATCACTTCAACTTCGCCGACGGCACCAACGGTGAAATCGAGCTGGAACGCTACACCGCCGAATTCTTGCCTTACTACCGTTGGGACCGCCACAAGTTTTTGCTGGGCCCTTCCTGGCATTTTGATGTTAAAGCCGATATCGACATCGACGGTGTCCACGAAAAGTTCGACTTCGACGACGCCCTGGGCTGGATAGTGGAATACAACTACCAGATCACCCAGCACAACTGGGTTGGGGTTCGCTACCAGTGGGTGGAATACGACTTGGAAAAATACAATGGTATCGCCGTGCCTTCCGGTTTGTCGGGAGACGGTGATCACTGGGGTGTTTACTACCGGGTGGTGTTCTAAGAAACCGCTCACCCGATGAGGCCATCGGGTGTGGTTGGATTTAAGACTGGGAGGGAGGGGTAACGGCGTCGAGGCTGACCTGGGTCAAGCCGCCACCTGGCTTGGGCCATTGGATGCTGTCACCCACTTTGAGGCCGATAAGGGCGCTGCCCAGCGGGGCCAGTATCGACAGGCTGCCCGCCTGGCCGGCATCTTTGGGAAACACCAGGGTGCGGCTGAACTGCTCGCCGGTGGCTACAATGCGAAACTGCACCTTGGCGTTCATCACCACCAGATCGGCCGGGGCCGGCCCTTTGAGGATCTCGGCCCTGGCCAATTCGGCTTCTAATTCCGGGTGCCGGCCCGGCCCTTGGCTTGCCAGCAGGTTGTCGAGTCTGTCGGCATCCTGAGCCGTCAGATAGATGGGCGGTAACATTGTTTTGCTCCTTTGGTTAGATAACAAAACACCGCCTGCAAAGGCGGTGCTGTGCTCACTATAGCCTCCCCGCTTTTTTTTGGAAGAGGTTGCCAAAAAACTGATTTCATTAGTTTTTCATTAATATTGCTCGGTAGAGGCCAAGGCCGGCGAGAAGGTATACTTAAATGCCGCCACCCAAAGGATTTTCCCATGCGCAAATGGAAAGGGCGCCCCTGGCTCTACCTGCCCCTGCTGTTGTTGTCCGGCTGTGCCCTTTATGCCGGTTTGACCCTGGATGATCGCTTTGGCAAAGCCCAGCCCAGGGAGCGTCTGGCCCTGTCGGCCGAGGCCCGCCACTACTTGGATGATGTCAAACCTGTACTGGAACAGCGCTGCGTGGTTTGCCACGCCTGCTACGACGCCCCTTGCCAATTGAAGCTGTCCTCATCCCAGGGGCTGGATAGGGGCGCCAGCAAGGCCTTGGTCTACGAGGGCACCAGGCTGGTGGCGGCCAGTCCCAGCCGGCTCTTTATCGATGCCGCCAGCACCCAGGAATGGCGCCAGAAGGGCTTTTATGCCGTGTTGAACGAACGGGACCAAAGCCCCCAGGCCAATACCCAGGCCGGGGTGCTGGCGCGCATGCTGGCCCTTAAGGCCGAACATCCTTTGCCCGAAGGCAAGCACCTGGGACCTGAATTCACTTTGGGACTGGATCGCAGCCAGCAGTGTCCCACCATCGAAGAAATGGACAGCTTCGAGAAGAACCAGCCGTTGTGGGGCATGCCTTACGGCTTGCCTGGACTCGATAAGCACGAGCACCAGTTGCTGATGGACTGGGTGGCCAAAGGGGCCCCCATGGCGCCACCAGCGCCCTTGAGTGAGCAGGAGCAGCAACAGCTGGCCAAGTGGGAAGGTTTTTTAAACGACGACAGCCTCAAAGGGCAACTGGTCGCCCGTTACATCTACGAGCACTTGTTTTTTGCCCACCTCTATTTTGCCGATGAGCAAAGCGGTACGCCGCGCTTTTTCGAGTTGGTGCGCTCGGCCAGCGCCCCTGGCCAACCCCTTGAACCCATTGCCAGCCGCCGGCCTTTTGACGACCCCGGTGTGGCGCGGGTCTACTACCGGCTGGTACCGGTGCCTTCCACCATAGTCGACAAGACCCACATGCCCTATGCCCTGGACGAGGCACTGATGGCCCGCTGGCAGGCCCTGTTCTTCGAGCGGGATTATCAGGTCACGGCCCTGCCCAGTTATGCCCCCGACGTGGCCGCCAACCCCCTGGTGGCCTTTGCCCAGCTGCCTGCCGGGGCTCGCTACCGCTTTATGCTGGACCGGGCCCAGTACACCATCATGGGCTTTATCAAAGGACCGGTGTGTCGTGGCCAGGTGGCCCTTAACGTCATCAACGACAGGTTCTGGGTTTACTTTGTGGACCCGGCCTTTGCCGAGGCCCCAGAGGTGGCGTCCTTCTACCGCAGCCAGCGGGACAACCTGCATATGCCGGCGGAGAAGGAAAGCACCGCCCTGGCGATGAACTGGCTTGGCTATGCCAAACGCCAGGGTGACTACCTCAAGGCGCGTAGCGACTTTATGAACAAGACCTTCGCCGACGGCCGCCACCTGACCCTGGACGGGATCTGGGACGGGGACGGCCACAACCGCAATGCCACCTTGACGGTGCTGCGCCACTTCGACAGCGCTACCGTCACCCAAGGCCTGGTGGGTGAGCCGCCCAAGACCGCCTGGGTGTTGGACTACGCCCTGCTGGAGCGGATCCATTATCTGCTGGTGGCGGGCTTCGACGTCTACGGCAATTACGGCCACCAGTTGCTGACCCGCCTCTATATGGACTTTTTGCGTATGGAAGGGGAGTCCAACTTCCTGGCACTGTTGCCCGCCGATGAGCGCCGCCGCCAGTTCAAGGCCTGGTACAAGGGGGCCGGTAAGGAACTGAGCGGCTTTATCGACGGGGACATCAACCGCTTCGACCAGCCCACCGGGGTGCATTATCAAAGCCAGGACACCAAGGCCGAGCTCTTTGCCATGCTGGCCAAGCGTGAGGCCAAGGTGCAACCCAGGCGCTACCAATTGGACCAGGCCCAATTGGGGGCCAATGCCCTGGCATTGCTGACCGAGCTTGGCCACTTGCAAGGGCGGGCCGTGCACCTGTTTCCGGAACTCACCTTTATTGCCGTGGAGCCGGCAGCGGGGGGCGACGCTGAGCTGTTCACCCTGGTGCGCAACAGTGCCCACAGCAATATCTCCAGCCTCTTTGACGAGGCCAGCAACCGCGACCTGGCGGCAGACGACGTGACGCTGGTCCACGGGCTGCTGGGCAGTTACCCAGGGGCCTTTTGGCAGGTGAAGGAAAGCGAGCTGGCGGCCCTGGTGGCCAAGGCCCAGGCGGTAAAGGACGAAGCCAGCTACCAGGCACTGCTGGACAGCTTCGCGGTTCGCCGCACTGCGCCGGATTTCTGGGCCTTTAGCGACAGGCTCAACCGGCTTTACCGCCAGCGCCACCCCATAGAGGCTGGCCTGCTGGACTATAACCGGCTGGAAAACCGCTAGAAAAAAGCCCGCGAAAGCGGGCTTTTTTTAGGAGTGTTGCTTGAGGAATTCCTCGTCCAGGGCCAGTTCCTGGTTGAGGTTGACCGTCACGCCGCGATCTTTGACGTTGCGGGCGATAGCCTGGGCCTCTTCCAGGGAGTGCATGGCAGCGGTGCCGCACTGGTAGAGGTTGAGCTCGGGGATCTTGGACTGATCGGTAACGTCCACCACGTCGCTCATGGCGGCCAGCCAGGCGTCAGCCACTTGCTGCTCGCTGGGGGCGCCAATCAGGCTCATGTAGAAACCGGTACGGCAACCCATGGGGGAGATGTCGATGATCTCCACCTTGTCGCCGTTGAGGTGGTCACGCATAAAGCCGGCAAACAGGTGCTCCAGGGTGTGGATCCCCCGTTCGGACAGGATCTCCTGGTTGGGCAGGCAAAAACGCAGGTCAAAGACGGTGATGGTGTCACCACCGGGGGTTTTCATGGTCTTGGCCACCCGCACGGCCGGGGCCTTCATGCGGGTATGGTCGACGGTGAAGCTGTCGAGAAGCGGCATGGTTGTCGTCCTTCAATTGGGGCCTTCAGGGGCCATGGTAGCAGATGTCCAGGGCCCCTGGGGCTCAGTGGTGGTGACCACCCACGCCGTGGGCGTGGCCGTGGGCAATTTCGTCGTCGCTGGCGTCACGGACGTCGACAATCTCGACCTCGAAGGTCAGGGTCTGGCCGGCCAGGGGGTGGTTAAGATCCACATCGGCCATAAAGCGGCCTACCTTGACGATGGTGACCTGGCGCTGGCCCTGGTCGGTGTTAACCACAGCCACCATGCCCGGCGCCCATTTCTTGGCCCCTTGCAGGTGCTTGACCGGTACCCGCTGGGTCAGGCCGTCCTGGCGCTCGCCATAGGCGTCGGCCGGGGCCAGGGTGACGCTGAAGCTGTCGCCTTTGGCCTTGCCGGCCATGGCGTTTTCCAGGCCGGGCATCATGTTGTCGTGGCCGTGCAGGTAGGCCAGGGGATCGCGGCCTTGGCTGCTTTCCAGCTGCTGGCCCTGATCGTCTTTGAGCACGTAGTGGAACTGCACCACTTTGTCGTCGGCGATTTGCATCAGTGTTTCCTTGGTACCGAGTAAGGCGGCGATCATAGCCGAGGCGGCGCCGGGCGAGAAGCATGAAAAAAGGCCCTGAAGGGCCTTTGCACAGGCTGGTTGGCTGTTTAGAAGACGGCGCGCAGCCCCAGGCTGATGCGACGGCCGGACATCTCGAACAGGGTCGGGAAGCGCGGGTCCAAGGTGTAGCCCTTGGTTTTCTCGTCGGTCAGGTTGATGGCTTTTAGCTGCAGCTTGACGCTGTCGTTGAGCTGGTAGCCGATGGCGGCGTCGTACTGGCCGTAGGCGTCGCGGTAAACCGGGTACATGTCACGCTCTATCACCTCCACGTACTTGTCCTTGTAGTTGTAGGACAGGCGGGCGTCGAAACCGCCCTGTTCAAAGTAGAAGGTGAGGTTGTAGGCCTTGTCGGCCAGGCCTTCGGGGGGCGTGTCGATACCCAGATCCGACACTCCAGCCAGGGAGTTGTCCAGCTTGGTGAAGTTGCTGTTGATACCAAAACCCTGCAACGCCGGGTGTACCAGCCCCAGGGGCAAGGCGGCGATCAGCTCCATGCCCTTGACCTTGTAGCTGCCGTCGGCGTTGACCTTCTGGTAGACGTCAAAGTCGTAGACGCCGTCCAGGGTGCCGTTGTTGTTGTACTTGGTGACGTCCTTGACCACGCCGGTGATGGTTTCGCGCACCATGCCTTCGATGTCCTTTTCAAAGTAGGACGCCGCCAGCAGGCCACCCTGGTCCAGGTAGTACTCCAGGCCCAGTTCCCACTGGTCGGCAAAGGTGGGTTTGAGGTCAGGGTTGCCGTCACGGTACTTGAACTCGTTAAGGCTGACGCTGCGCTTGTAGGCGATGTCGGTAAGGGCAGGGCGCATCATGGTCTTGGAGGCGGCGGCCCGCAGCAGCAGGTTGTCGCTCAGGTCCATCACCAGGTTGAAGCTTGGCAGCAGCTTGCTGTAGTCCCCTTCCTTGGACACAGGCGCGCTGGTGTAGCCGGTGCTGCCGTCGGCGTTTTGCACCTGGTGGAAGCCGGAGGAATCGACGCTGGTATCCACATAGCGCATGCCCAGGTTGAGCTTGGTGGGCAGGCTGGCGATGTCGAAGTCAAAGTCGGCCATGGCGTAGAGGCTCAGCACCTGCTCCTGCACCTGGTAGTACTGATCAGGCTGGTAGGGCACGGCAAAGCCGGGGTAGCGGAAGTTGGCCCTGGCGTAATCGTTGGACACCTGGGACCAGCTGATCTGGCCGCTGCGCTCCGGCAGGTAGGCGCCGCCGGGCACCAGATCGGCGATGGGGGTCAGCTCGCTGTCGGTGAGCTTGCGGGTATTGGCCCAGCTGCTGTCACCGGCTGCCGGGCCTTTGACCTGGACTTCGCCCTGGTTGCGGGTCTTTTTCTTGTCGGTGTAGCGGGCGCCCAGTTCCACCTTGGACAGTTGCGGCAACAGGGCCCAGTCCATATGGCGGGAGCCGCTCAGCTGAGCGGCATATTTGTCGTCTTCGATGTCTTCGAGAATGACGTCATAAAGCTCGAAGTTGTACGCCTGGGGGCTGTTGTATATGTCGATACTGGCGGGGTTGTCGCTGACGATGGTCTCGCCGCCGGTGGCGGTGTAGCGGGTGCGGGACGGGGCGTAGGCGGTGTGCTTGAGGTTGGAGCGGTCCGAGGACTTGTCGGCGCCGGAATAGCCCACCAGGCCGCGCAGCTGCCAGTCGGCCAGGTGCCAGTCCAGGGTCAGGCCGTATTGCTGGTAGTCGGTCTGGTCGATGTCTTCCTTGCTGAGCAGCTCGTGCTGGGTGGCGGCGTAGGACACATCGGTCAGCACCGTGATGCCGTACTGGCCCAGGGTGGTGCTGTCAAAGTCGTGCACCTGTTCCAGGGCGCTGATGGAAGACGCCGAGTAGGCGGCGGCGTCGTATTGGTCCTGGTCTTCGTCATAGCCGCCCCAGAGGGCGTCGAAGGTCAGGCTCAGATCGTGGCTGGGCTTGTATTGCAGCGACAGGGTGGCGCCCCATTTTTCCTGCTCGTTAAGAAAGGCCCTGTCCCCTACTTTGTCGAGGAACACCACCCGGCTGGTTTCGTCACTGTCGAACCTGTCGTTGATGGTGATGCCGGTATCCCTTGCCAAGACCGCAGCGGTTTGGTCGGCCTGCCACTGGGAGGAGCCGGATTTTTCCAGCCAACGGGACAGGGGCCGGAAGTTGATGCCGGAGTTGGAGTCGGTGCGGTTGGTGCGCTTGGCGTAGGCATAGGACACCAGGGCGCCCCAATCACCAAAGGTATTGCTGGCAAAGAAGGTGTAGCGGGGGTCGGTTTTCTCGGAAATGTCGTTGTAGGCCCCTTCCCCTGTTACCACCAGGCGCCCTTCGCTGAAATCGAAGGGGCGGGCGGTGTTTATCATCACCGAGCCGGCAATGCCCCCTTCCTCGTCGGCGGCGGTGGGGGATTTTTTGACGGTGACGCTTTGGATGATTTCCGAAGCGAACATGTCGAAGTTGACGTCGCGCTCGCCGCTGCCGGAGGCGGTGGCCAGGCCGTTGATGGAGGTAAAGGTAAAGCCGCTGGGCAGGCCACGGACATTGACCTTGGTGCCCAGGCCCTGTTTCCGCTCTATGGTGACACCGGGCATGCGTTGCAGGGCTTCGGCCAGGTTCTGCTCGGGAAAGTCGGACACGTCGGCGGCGACGATGGAGTCGGAAAAACCAGTGTCGTTGCGCTTCATGTCCACCGCCCGCTCCAGGCTTTTGACATAGCTGCCGGTGACTTCCAGCACTTCGGTGGGCTCGGCCTCGGCGGCCATGGCCGGGTGGACCAGGCTACCCAGCAGCGCCGCCTGGACGGCGAAGGCCAGGTAGGTCTTGGTGCCGGGCAAGGCCCGGCCATGTTTAGGATTAAACATACTATCTCCCTGAAAAATGTAATTAATCTTTTGCTGTTGTAATGGCAGGGGAGACTAATGAGCTTGTATGAAGCCTGTGGGGGATTTAGATGACCGTTGTATGGCGGATTTTTGACCCTGGCCGGCGTAATGCGCTGACCGGAAACAAGTGCAGAGAACAGAGAGAAGATATGCAGATAACCCGCAGCTGGCGGTGAGGGCGAAGCGAAAGCCGCCCTAGCCATGGCATGGTTGGCCTGGTAGTCCGGATAGGGAGGGCTGAAAACAAAAAGCCCCGCGTTAGCGAGGCTTGATGTTTGATGGCGTCCCCACCAGGACTCGAACCTGGATCGCCCGCTTAGGAGGCGGGTGCTCTATCCTGTTGAGCTATGGAGACGCAACAGACTTGCCGATTATACCCAGCTTGCCGGGGATGAAAAGCCGCTCCGGTCCGTCTGCTGCTTTAGTGTTCAATTCAAGCGCTTAACTACAAAGTCGCCGGCTTGCAGGTTCAGCTCTTGGTTGGGTTTGGCCGGCATCAGCAGGGTCTGGCTGTCGGACTGCCAACTGATGCTGAGCTTGTCGCGGCTGGGCACCAATACCTGGCGGCGCTCGCCGGTGGCGGTAATAAGGGTGCGTTTGAGGAGCACCTCAAAGCCGTCGTCAGGATGTAGCCCGGCCTTGAGACCGGCGTCTATCAAAATACCCTCATTGGACACAGAGACGATGGGCCACTGGCTTTCCTGGCAGGGTAGGGCTGTTTCCACGTCGGTGATCAACTGCTGGAGCTGGCGCTGCAGGTTCTGTCCCAGGGGGCTGACCCAAAAGCTGGGGTCCTGGGTGTCCAGCAAGGTGCCGGTGGGCAGCTCGGCCTGGGCCAGGTAGCGGCGCTCAAACACCCGCTTGCCAGAGAAGCTGTCCAGCAGCCAGGTGTCCATGGCCATGCTCAGCTGGTGGCTGTCGTCACGCCATGGGGTGTACCAGGGGGCGTCCTGGCGCTGATCGCGAATGCGCACCAGGCGGCCACCCAGCAGCCAGCGGCTACCTTGGCGTTCGGACAATTGCTGCAAGGCGCGGATATCGCTGCCCTGGGGCTGATCCAGGCTGGCACCGATGGGGCCCACGGCCACCAGGGCGCTTTGCCGGGCCCTGAGCAATCTTGCCAGTTCGGCGGCAATGCCTTGCCCCGGGTCGCCCACCAGGCCGGTAACGGCCTGATCGGGAGTGGCCCAGTTCAGGCGATGGATGCTGATCGGCCTTTGTTGCCAGCATTGATACTGGGCGCTGTCGTCCAGCTCCACCAGCAAGGTGACCTTGTGTAGGCCGTCTTCCTCGTATTCGTTGACGGTCTGGGTTTGGCGTACCAGGGGAATGACGCGGTCGCTGGTGTTGGTCATGTCCTCACGCAGCCCGGCATAAAAGCGGGCCTGGGCCAGGGCATCGGCCTTGGCTGCGGCGCTGGGATTGGGGTTGTCCAGGGGCGCCTGGCCGGCAACCTGGTACCAGGTTGCCTGGGCGGGCAGGCCCAGCAGGGCGAGTAACAAAATGGGCAGCTTCATAAGCGTCAAAGTTTGGTGGTCCTGGCGAGGAATTTGCAAAAGATGTTCCAAAAGCGGTAAAGCTCGGCAATGGGTTGCCGATACTCAAGATAACCGTCAAGAGGACAACCATTATGTTTCGACGCTGGCTGCTGTGCCTGCTGATGTTGGCCCCCGTGGCACAGGCCGACGAGCAACCTTTCCCCCAGGCGCCGCAACACTCGGCCATGGACGAGTTTGTGGCGGGCCTGACCCAGACCCTGCTCGGTAACGCCCGTTACGTCAACCTAAAGACCCCCATGGTGGTGGCCACCCTGGTGGACGTTGACCAACTCAATAAAGGCTCTGCCCTGGGCCTTGCCTTGGCCGAGGGCTTTACCAGCTACCTGCATCAGGGGGGTTATACCCTGGTGGACCTCAAGAGCCAGGGGGTTATCGAGATCAACGACCAGGGCGAATTCTTTCTGACCCGTAACGCCGATCGCCTGCGCCAGATGACGCCGGTGGACTTCGTGCTGGCCGGCACCCTGTCCCGGTCACAAGAAGGGGTGGACGTGAATGTCCGCATCATCGGCATCAAGTCCAAGATAGTGGTGGCAGCGGCCTCCGGCTTTTTGCCCGAGTCTGCCCTTGGCCAGGATGAGCGCCGCCAGCGCCAGGTGCTGGCCCGTGACGGTTACCTGGAGCGCGACAGCGCCACCGACAGGCAATAAGGAGAGAGCATGCGTTATCTATTGCTGACGCTGGCAGGGCTGCTGAGCGCCTGCAGCAACCACCCTTGGACCGTCAAGCACGAAGTGCTGAACGCCGTGGGCATTGCCATTGTGGCCGAACAACCCGGCAAGACCGAGGCCGAGCGGCAACGCCAGGCCATGGAGGCGTCCAAGGTGCTGGCCTACAAGGAGCTGGCCGAGCAGCTTTACGGCGTCAGCCTGACCACCTACGGGCGTGTTGAGCAGGGCCGTTTGCGGATGGACGAAGGGGAGCTCAGGACCGAGGGGGTGGTAAGGGGCGCCGAGGTGCTGCGCAGTTACCAGCTCGATGGCCGCTACATCACCGAAGTGCGCCTGGACACCGAGCGCATGGCCAATCTCCAAGAAACCCAGTTGGCACCGGCCGGCATGGCCATGCCGGGTACCAAGGTCGTACGCGGTTTCTAAGGTTTAGTCGGCAAAAAGCCCACCTTGCGGTGGGCTTCTTTGTGGCCGTCAGGCGCGCAGGTCGGTGAGCAGGCGGGTCTTGCTGCTGGCCTTGCCCTTGGCGTCGTAAGTGCGGGTGCTGCGGCCCAAAAGGCGCAACATCAGCTCGCTCTGGTCACCCTGGCGGGCACGCAGCTGCTCTATCATCTCGCCGTTGACGGCGTTGGCGTGGCTGCATTCGCGTGCCAGCTGCTTCATCGCCTGCAGCTTTTCTTGCCACTGGGGCTCGTGCAGGCCGGGGTGGTTGGCGATGCGGTTATCCACTTCCTCCAGGCGCATGGCAAGCTCTGCCTTGTCGTCGGCGACACGGGCCAGGTGGTGGTGGGTGCGGCCCTGCAGCAAGGCTTTTTCCTCGGCCAGCAGGGTCAGCATCTGTTGCAGTTGGTTGTCCTGAAAAAGCAAAAGCGCATCCAAAGTCTCCTCGGGATGCGCTTGACCGGTTGCGTGGGTCATGGCGTTAGCCTCAGTTGCCGAAGAGATCCTCTTCGAACTGAAGCAATTTGTCTGCCAATTTGTCGACGTTGACCTTGTACTCGCCTGCCTCTATGGCTTTTTTCAGGCTTTCCACCTTGTCTTTATCGAAGGGCGCTTCCGAGCTCATGGATTTTTGCATCTTATCAAGGCCGGCGGCCTTGGGGGTGATGGAAACCGCGTCCTGGGCCATCTTGGTGGCTGACTGCGGTTGGTTAGTAGCCTGGGACTTGTCCTGACCCTCGGCCTGGCGGGCCTGGTTCAGGCGCGCAGAAGCGATATCCTGCGTCTGACCCTGGTTTACCTTGTTGATTGCCATACTGTCCTCGCAACTGTCAAACTTTTGGCGACTGCACGGAAGCTTCCGTTCCACCGTTATCGACCACCAAGCGGAACACTTTAGCACGAATTTTAATAGGCCACGGCCACCCGGCCCTGGGCTTCAACCCTGGCCTCCACCACCCGGCCAGAGCCGTCATTACGTATCCGTACCGTATCGCCAAAGGTGCCGTCTGACAAGGCGGTACCTGTGACCGAAATGCGCAGGCCACCACTGCCGGCACTGAGGGTGACTTTATCCCCCCGACAAACCATGCACAGGTTGTCTGCCGTGACTGGGGTACCGGCTGACAGACCCCGTTTAAGTTTGGCACCGGCGATGACGCTCTTGTCGGTGAAGGTACGGCCGGTCAGGCGGTTCTGGGACTGCCAGTCCACCACCAGATCGCTGTCTGCCACAGTGATACCCGAGGGCAGGGCGCGGCTGGCCACCAGCATGGGCACGGTGATGTCGGTGGTAACTGACAGATAAAATTGCCATTTAGGGGCCTGGCACCAGAGCTTGACCGTGACATTGGCGTCTATGCTCTGATTACCGGGCAGTGACGCCTGCAGGTCTGGGCAAAAGGGCAGGCGCAGGCGGCTGTCGGGATCGTTGGCCTTTATGTCCACTTTGGCGTCTGCCGGTACCGATACCGCTGCTCGGACCAGCTCCTCGGCCTTGGTCTTCAGGGCGCTGTGGGGCATAAGCCCGCTCCCGGCCAGTACCCAGGCCGGGAAAAAGAGCGTCAGGGCCATAAAGAATGCCCTTCGCCAGCCGACAAAGGGGCGGTGAGAGGGGCGGATTTTGGGGCAGTTCCAGGTCACGTCGGTAATATGTCACTTCAAGGCTGTGATATGATGGCACGCAAAAGCTGTGCCCATCTGCACAACAAGCAAAAGAGGTAAGGTATGGCGGGGATTCTCGACACGGTCAACCAACGCACCCAGCTGGTGGGGCAGAACCGCCTGGAACTGTTGATGTTCCGGTTGGGCTCCAAGCAGCGTTTTGGCATCAACGTCTTTAAGGTGCGCGAGGTGTTGCAGTGCCCACCCCTAACCGCCTTGCCCAAACGTAAGACCAGTATTCGCGGTGTGGCCCATATCCGGGGCCAAACCCTGTCGGTGATCGACCTGCGCCAGGCCATGGGTGGCCGCCCCACCGAAGACGTCTCCAACTGCTTTGTGATCATCACCGAGTACAACCGCTCAGTGCAGGGCTTTTTGGTCCATTCGGTGGACCGCATCGTCAACTGCAACTGGGAGAACATCCAGCCGCCGCCCAAAGGGGCAGGCCGTTTCAGCTACCTGACCGCCGTAACCGAAGTGGACGGCGAAATGGTTGAACTGCTGGACGTGGAAAAGATCCTCGATGAGATAAGCCCGGCCAACGCCACCACCAGCCCCGACACCCTGGCCGGCACCGAAAACCTGCAGACCAACAGGATACTGCTGGTGGCCGACGACTCTTCCGTGGCCCGTGGCCAAATCAAGCGGGCCCTGGCCCCTTTGGGGATCCCCATGGAACTGGTCAAGGACGGTCGTGAAGGGCTGGAGTACCTGCGCGATATCGCCAGCCAGTGCGAGCGCTCCATTACCGAAAAAGTCTGTTTGCTGATCTCCGATGTGGAAATGCCGGAGATGGACGGCTATACACTGACTGCAGAAGTCAAAGCCGACCCTAAGATGAAGGATTTGCAGGTGATTTTGCATACTTCCCTGTCTGGGGTGTTCAACCAGGCCATGGTTACCCGGGTGGGTGCCAATAAATTCATCGCCAAATTCAACCCTGATGAACTGGCCAATGCGGTAAAAGAATGCCTGATGATAGAGGCGGGTTAGAGTGGATAAAGCGCTAAGCGAGCAGGACTACGCAACCTTCCGACGTTACCTGGAGAGCCAATGCGGCATCGTGCTGGGTGACAATAAACAGTACCTGGTCAAGAGCCGGTTATCGCCCCTGCTGGGCCGTTACCGCCAGGGCTCTTTGGGGGAGATCATCTTGTCGGTGGTCAATGGCCGTGACCGGGAGCTGCAAAGCGCCGTCATCGACGCCATGACTACCAACGAGACCCTGTGGTTTCGTGACGGCTACCCCTTTGAACTCTTGTCCGACAAACTCTTCCCCGAGTTGGGTAAGGGCGGCAAGACGGTGAAGATCTGGTCGGCCGCCTGCTCTTCGGGGCAGGAGCCCTATTCCATCGCCATCAAGGCCCTGGAGCACCAGGTCAAAAAGCCCGGCACCTTGCCGGGTGGGGTGCAAATCCTTGCCACCGATATCTCCCAGGCCATGCTCAGCCAATGCCAAGTGGGGGAATACGACAGCCTGGCCCTGGGCCGTGGCATGAACGACGAGCGCAAGCGCCTGTATTTTGACGAAACCACCGACGGCACCTGGAAGGTCAAACCCAACGTCAAGCGCCTGGTTACCTTCCGCCATTTCAACCTGTTGTCAAGCTACGCGCTGCTTGGCAAGTTTGACCTGGTTTTTTGTCGTAACGTGCTGATTTATTTCTCACAAGAAAACAAGTTGAAGATACTCGAAGGCATAGCCCGCACCCTCAATCCGGGCGGCTACCTGTTCCTTGGCGCCTCCGAGTCCATGCCGACGGCGGCCACCGACTTTGAGATGGTGCGCTGTAACCCCGGTATCATCTACCGCCGCAAAGAACATCTATAGTCCCTTCCTGGCACGCATCTTGCCTCTGTTGAGTCAGTCAATGGAGGCAAGATCATGTCCATCAGCTTCGACAACGCATTTGGTATCCACGAGCAGGCTGTGACCTTACGTCAGCAGCGTGCCGAGCTGTTGGCCGGCAACCTGGCCAACGCCGATACCCCCGGTTACAAGGCAAAAGACCTGGATTTCAAGGCGGCACTCAGCGCTGCCCAGTCCAAGCAAAGTGGCATGTCCCTGGCCCAAACCAGTGAAGGTCACCTGGCGGCAAGCCTTGGCCTCCATCCGGCAGCCGGTTTCCGCAACCCTGACCAACCCGATACCGGCGACGGCAACAGTGTCGACGTCCAGGTGGAACGTAACCTCTTCTTGCAAAACGCCCTGGAATACCAGACTTCGCTGCAGTTCCTGGGCGGCAGGATCAAAGGGCTGATGACGGCCATCAAGGGAGAATAACCATGAGCCTATACCGCATTTTTGATATTGCCGGCAGTGCCATGAGCGCCCAGTCCATGCGCCTGAACACCACGGCGTCCAACCTGGCCAACGCCGACTCGGTGTCCAGCTCCCTGGACAGCACCTATAAGTCTCGCCAGCCGGTGTTTGCCGCCGCCCTGGACGAGGCCCAATCCGAACAACAAGGGGTTGGGGTCAAG
The DNA here is from genome assembly GCF_000299915.1 of Gallaecimonas xiamenensis 3-C-1. Taxonomy (NCBI): domain Bacteria; kingdom Pseudomonadati; phylum Pseudomonadota; class Gammaproteobacteria; order Enterobacterales; family Gallaecimonadaceae; genus Gallaecimonas; species Gallaecimonas xiamenensis. The sequence goes on along the minus strand of NZ_AMRI01000008.1, from coordinate 100,418 downwards.
GTGCTGGGTATCGTCGAGTCCGAGCGCCCCCTGGTCCGCGAGTACCACCCGGATCATCCCATGGCGGACAAAGATGGCTTTATCTACAAGCCCAACGTCAACGTGGTGGAGGAGATGACCAACATGATCTCCGCTTCGCGCAACTACCAGACCAATGTGCAGGTGGCCGACACCGCTAAGCAGATGTTGGCCCGCACCTTGCAGTTGGGTCAGTAAAAGGGGAGTAACGGATGAGCATTTCATCAACCACCACGGATCCCTTGGCTAATTCCCGTTGGGATACCCAGGAAACCGTTGAAGCGGCTAACAACAATGCCCTGGACCAGGAAGACTTCCTGGCGCTGCTGACCAAGCAGCTGGCCTACCAGGATCCGTTCAAGCCGGTGGACAACGACCAGATGATTTCCCAGATGGCGTCCTTCGCGACAGTGGACGGCATCAACTCCATGGCCGAACAGTTTGGCAGCCTGAACGAGATCATGACCTCCAGCCAGGCGCTGCAGGCTTCCACCCTGGTTGGCCAGAAAGTGCTGGTGCCCTCCGACACCGGTTACCTGGCTGCCGGTGGCACCATGGAAGGGGTTTTGACCTCCAGCGAGAACATGAAGAACGTGACCGTCCGTATCGAGGACGAGAGCGGCCAGCTGATCAAGACCATCGACATGAAGGACTTGGCGGCAGGCAACAACAAGATCACCTGGGACGGCACCAACAACGCTGGTGAAGCCGTCAAGGAAGGCAACTACGTCTTTAAAGCCCAGGCCCTGGTCGGCGGTGAACGCGTCGATTTGGCCGTGGCGGCGTATGCCAGTGTGGACTCTGTCACTTTGGGCTCTGCGGCCTCCGGTGGCGTGGTATTGAACCTTCAGGGCCTGGGGGGCATTCGCTTGAGCGATGTCCTGGAAGTGGCCAAAGCCTGATAAGAGGATAACGCTATGTCATTCAATATTTCCCTGAGTGGCCTGAACGCGGCCCAGAAAGACTTGGACGTCACCAGTAACAACATTTCCAACGCCAATACCTACGGGTTCAAGCAGTCCCGTGCGGAATTTGCCGACGTCTACGCCAGCTCTATTTTCTCCAACCCCCGTACCAAGGTGGGTGACGGTGCTGTGACTTCGTCTGTGGCCCAGCAGTTCCACCAGGGTGCCCTGCAGTTCACCAACAACACCTTCGACCTGGCTATCAACGGCAACGGCTTCTTTGCCCTGAGCAGCGACGTCAACTCCAACGAGCTGACCTATACCCGCGCCGGTAACTTCAAGCTCAACAAAGAAAACTACGTGGTGGACAACCAGGGCAACTACCTCAAGGTGTTCCCGGTCAACCCCGACGGCACCTCCGCTTCTGCGGCTCTGTCCACTGCCCAGTCCCTGCAGGTGCCGGACTCCGTGGGTACGCCGTTGCAGACCGGCAACGTCAACCTGGACCTGAACCTGCCGGCCGGTGCCCCGGCCTATGACGTGACCCAGTTCGACCCTACCAAGTCGGGCACGTACAACAACGCCACCTCGGTTACCATCTATGACTCCCTGGGTCAGTCACACACCATGACGACCTACTACATCAAAGATGACACCACCCCCAACACCTGGAACGCTTTTGCCTTTGTGGACGGCAAACCGGTGAGCATTGCCGGCAGCACCGGCCCCAGCTACACCGACGCGTCCGGTACCTATAACGGCTATGTGATGAACTTCGATTCCACCGGCCAACCTGGTACCCCGCCGACCGTACCGGCTACCCTGACTACCGATCCCCTGGCCGGTGTGCTGACCAACGGTTCCGACGGTACTCAGACCATTACCCTGAACTACCAGAACCAGTCCCAGTTCGCCGACACCTTTACCGTCAACGCCATTGACCAAGACGGCCTGACCGTGGGTCGCCTGACCGGTGTTGAGGTGGGTGCCGACGGCCTGGTCCGTGCTTCCTACTCCAACGGTACCACCGAGCCCCTGGGCCGGGTTGCCCTGGTGCGCTTTGCCAACGAGCAGGGCCTGAGCCAGGCCGGTAACACCGGCTGGAAGGCCAGCACCGAGTCCGGTGAGCCTCTGGCTGGTGAACCGGATTCCGGTACCTTCGGTAACATCCGCTCCGGCGCCCTGGAGTCCTCCAACGTGGACCTGACCCAGGAACTGGTGGACCTCATCACCGCCCAGCGTAACTTCCAGGCCAACAGCCGGGCCATCGAGGTGTCCAACACCCTGCAGCAGAACATCCTGCAGATCCGCTAAGGCTCTGCTTCGCTGCCCAAGCCCGCCATCAGGCGGGCTTTCTTTTTTGGCATTGCAATTGCATTGCAATTGGCCATGACCATCGCGTTGACAGAGGACTGACAGATGGACCGGTTACTTTACCTGGCCATGAGCGGCGCCAACCAGGACATGCATGCCCTGACCGCCCGGGCCAACAACCTGGCCAATGCCAAGACCACCGGCTTCAAGGCCGATTTCGCCCAGGCCCGCGCCATGCAGGTTTTTGGCGACGGTATGCCGACCCGGGTTTTTGCCATGAGCGAGCGCCCAGGCCAACGTTTTGACGCCGGTTCTCTGGAAACCACGGGCCGTACCCTGGACGTGGCCGTCGAAGGTGAAGGCTGGCTGGCCGTACAGGGCGCCAACGGCACCGAAGGCTACACCCGGGCCGGTAACCTGCGGGTGTCCGATACCGGCCTGCTGGAAACCGCCAAGGGTGAGTTGGTGCTGGGCGAGGGGGATGCCCCTATCGCTGTTCCCCTGCCTTACGCCAAGCTGGAGATCGCCGGCGACGGCACCATCAGCGTGCTGCCCCAGGGTGCCCCGGCCAACGCCATAGAGCAGGTCAACCGTATCAAGCTGGTCAACCCCGAATTCAGCGACCTGGTAAAGGGTGAAGACGGCCTCTTTCGTCAAAAAGATGGCACCAACGCCCTGGCCGAGGCCAATGTGCGCCTGTTGCAAGGGGCCCTGGAGGGCTCCAACGTCAACCCGGTGGAAGAAATGACAGCCCTTATCGACCTGCAGCGCCAGTTTGAGCTGCAGCTCAAGATGATGAAGACCGCCGAAGACATGGATGCGTCCCACAACAACCTGTTGCGTTTGACCTAAGGAGTAACCCATGAATCCTGCATTGTGGATTTCCAAAACCGGCCTTGATGCCCAGCAGACTGACATCTCGGTTATCTCCAACAACCTGGCCAACGCATCCACTGTCGGCTTTAAAAAGAGCCGGGCGGTGTTCGAAGACTTGCTGTATCAGAACATCCACCAGCCAGGGGCCCAGTCGTCCCAAAACACCGAGATGCCTTCCGGCCTGATGCTGGGCACCGGTGTCAAGGTATCGGCGACCCAGAAGACCTTTAGCCAGGGTAACCGCCTGAGCACTGACAACAGCCTGGACATGATGATTGAAGGCCCGGGCTTTTTCGAAGTGCTGATGCCGGACGGCACCATTTCCTATACCCGTAATGGCCAGTTTGCCCTCAACGACGAAGGCACCCTGGTAACGGCCGGGGCAGGCTATGAGATCCAGCCGGCCATCAATATCCCCGACAACGCCCAGTCCATCTCTGTGAGCAGTGACGGCCAGGTATCGGTCAGGGTCGCCGGCCAGGCCGACGAAGTGGTGGTGGGTCAGTTGAACGTCACCAACTTCGTCAACCCCCAGGGTCTGGAGCCCATAGGCCAGAACCTGTTCCAGGAAACCGGTGCCTCAGGGGCCCCCCAGCAGGGCGTGGCTGGCCTGGATGGCCTGGGCACAGTGCAGCAGGGGGCCTTGGAGACCTCCAACGTCAACGTGACCGAGGAGCTGGTCAACCTTATCGAAACCCAGCGCGTCTACGAGATGAACTCCAAGGTGATCTCTGCCGTTGACGAGATGATGGGTTACGTCAACAACCAGTTGTAAGGGGGCTTTATGCGTAGCCTGGCTGTCTGTGCGATCTTGTTTTTGGGGGGCTGTGCCACGTACGGCCCCAAACCCATTCCCGATGATCCGGACTTTGCTCCTGTGCTGCCGGCATTTGATGAGCAACCCCTGGTGGCCACCGGCTCCATGTATTTTGACGCTGCCGCCCAAAACCTCTACTCGGACCGTAAGGCGGCCCGGGTAGGGGATATCATCACCATCATGCTCGAAGAGAGCACCAGCGCCAAGAAATCGGCTACCACCGAGCTGAAGAAAGAAAGCTCGGTGGACCTGCCTGCGCCCACCGTCATGGGCCGCCCCGTTACCATCAACGGCAACACCCTGGGGGTAGGCATAGACGGTAAGAACGAGTTCAAGGGCGAGTCCGACGCCGACCAGGCCAACCAGCTGAACGGCGCCATTTCGGTGCACGTGATCCGGGTGCTGCCCAATGGCACCCTGATGGTGCGCGGCGAGAAGTGGATCACCCTTAACAACGGTGAAGAATTTATCCGCCTCACCGGCATAGTCCGCCAGGACGACATCACAGCCGATAACACAGTCCAGTCCACCCGGGTGGCTAATGCCCGTATCCAGTATTCGGGTACCGGCGCCTTCAGCGATACCCAGCAACAAGGTTGGCTGGCCCGCTTCTTTAACTCGCCCCTGTGGCCCTTCTGAGGACTATCGCCATGAAACGCCTGTGGTTTTTGGCTCTGTTGCTGACCGCTTCGGTGCAGGCCGAACGGATCAAGGACGTGGCGTCTGTGGCCGGGGTGCGGGATAACCAACTGGTGGGCTACGGCCTGGTGGTGGGCTTGCCCGGTACCGGTGAGCAGAGCCCTTTCACCGAACAGTCCTTTGCCTCCATGCTGCGCAACTTCGGCATCCAGTTGCCGTCCGGTCGCCGTCCCAATATCAAGAACGTGGCGGCGGTAGCAGTCAGCGCCACCTTGCCGCCCTTTGCCAAGCCCGGCCAACAGATCGACATCACAGTGTCATCGGTAGGCTCGGCCAAGAGCCTGCGTGGCGGCACCTTGCTGCAAACCTTCCTCAAAGGCGTAGACGGCCAGATCTATGCTCTGGGCCAGGGCAACCTGGTGGTGTCGGGTTTTAGCGCCGAAGGGGCCGACGGCTCCAAGATAGTCGGCAACACCCCCACCGCTGGCCGCATCCCGGGCGGGGCCATAGTAGAGCGTGAAGTGGCATCGCCCTTTGCCCACTCCGACTTCATCACTTTTAACCTGCACCGTGCCGATTTCACCACCGCCAAGCGCATGGAAGATGCCATCAACGATCTGTTGGGGCCTGGGGTGGCCCAGGCCCTGGACGGGGCGTCCGTACAGGTGCGGGCCCCCAGGGATGTGGACCAGCGGGTCAGCTACCTCTCTACCCTGGAAAACCTGACCTTCGACCCGGCTACCGAGTCGGCCAAGGTCATCGTCAATTCCCGTACCGGTACCATAGTGGTGGGTTCGGAAGTGCGGCTTAAGCCGGCTGCCATCACCCATGGCGGTTTGACCATCACCATCACCGAGAACCCGCAGGTGAGCCAGCCCAACGCCTTTGGCCAGGGACAGACGGTGGTGACCCCCAACTCCAACGTGGAAGTCACCGAGAGCCAGGCGCGGATGTTTTATTTCGACCCCGGTGTGACCCTGCAGGACCTGGTCAGAGCGGTCAACCAAGTGGGGGCGGCTCCTTCCGATGTCATGGCTATCCTTGAGGCCCTCAAACAGGCAGGGGCCCTGTCCGGGGAGTTGATCGTGATATGAACACGCCGTTATTTACCGACCTGGCGGGGCTGGACAAGCTCCGCCAGGGGGCCCAAAAGCAGGACGACAAGGCCCTGCTGGAAACGGCCAAGCAGTTCGAGTCCATCTTTGTCCGCCAACTGCTTAAAAGCATGCGCGACGCCAATGCCGTTTTCGAAAAAAACAGCCCCTTCAACACCTCCAGTATGAATTTCTACCGGGATATGCAGGACCAGCAAATGGCCCTGGAAATCGCCAATAAAGGCGGCCTTGGCCTGGCGGAAATCATTGCCCAGCAGCTCAAACCCGACGGCAAGACCCTGATGCCGGCCTCCGCCATAGGTGTCAGCCGCCAGGTCAGTTCTGTCGAGATGGGTACCGCTGTGACAGCGGCAAAGACGGGCGGCAAAAGTGCGCCGCCGGCCCCAACCATTGCCAAGGCCAGCGCCGAAGAGCCAGCGCCGTTGGCGGATGGTGAAGGCCAGGGCGGCATCAGTTTCGATAGCCCCAGCGCCTTTGTGGGCAGCCTGTTGCCCTATGCGCGGCAAGCGGCCTCCGCCATTGGCGTCAATCCCATGGTATTGGTGGCCCAGGCGGCCCTGGAAACCGGCTGGGGCCAGAAAGTGCTGAAAGGGGAGGGCGGCAAGAGCAGCCTTAACCTCTTTAACATCAAGGCCGGCAGCCAGTGGGACGGGGACAAGGTTACCGCTACCACCCTGGAATACGAGGGTCTTACTCCCAAGCGCGAAGTGGCACAATTTAGGGCTTATGACAGCCCCGAAGCCAGTTTCAGTGACTACATCCAGCTGCTGAAAGAGTCGCCTCGTTATCAAGAGGCAGTGAAGTGGGCCAAAGACTCGGCACGCTTTCTGCAGGAACTCCAGGGAGCGGGATACGCCACGGATCCGGATTACGCCAAGAAGATCCTCCAGGTGCTTGACCACCCCGCCATGAGTAAGGGAAGGCCGTAATGTCCAATGAAATGATGCGCATTGGGGTATCTGGCATCTATGCCAACCAGATAGCCCTCAATATTGCCGGTAATAACATCACCAACGTCAACACCGACGGGTATTCGCGCCAGCGGGTGGAATTTACCGCCGAAGTGCTGGGGGGGATCGACAGGGTCACTGTGCATCGGATGATGGACCAGTTCGCCCAGGCCCAGTTGCGTAAAGACACCACCAGCCTGGGATTTGCCGATGCTTACCTGACCCAGGCCAATCGCACCGACAAGCTGTTGGGGGATACCAGCAACGGCCTAAGTACAGGTATTGAAAACCTGTTTGCGCGCATCAACACCATGAACAATGAAGCCAGCTCCATTTCCAACCGTGAGCTGGTGCTGAGCGATTTTGGCAACATGCTGGAAAACTACCAGCGCCAGGCCGAACAGTTCTCGCTGCAGCAAAAAGAAGTCAACCAACAGCTGACCTCCTATAGCGAGAAGGCCAATGGCCTTATCGGCAGTATTTTCGGTATCAACCAGCAGTTGGCAGCGGTAGGCAATACCCAGAACGGCAGTCAGCGCTCCACCTTGCTGGATCAACGCGATGAGTACATCAGCCAGCTGTCCGAGCTGATGGACATCCAGGTTACCCAGTCCACCGGGGACGCAGTTAACGTAACCATGGCCAACGGTATGGCCCTGGTGCTGCCCGATAGCCGCTCTACCGTGCAGGTGTCCGCCGGTGACCCAGAGACCCGCCGCCTGGAAATGTCGGTGACCCTGGGTACCCAGACCTTCGAGCAAAAAGTGGCCGATGTGGGCGGCAAACTGGGTGGCCTTGGCAGTTTCCGCCAAGACGTGCTGGAGCCAGCCCAGCGCCAACTGGGGCAGATGGCCCTGGCCATGGCCGATGCGTTTAACAAGCAGAACAACCTGGGTTTGGATCTCAACGGCAACCTAGGCGGTGATATCTTCAAGCTGCCGACCCTGACCGCCTTTGGCATGAAGGACAATTCCAGTGCCGACCACTTGGTGACGGCGCAGGTCACCGACGGTACCCAGCTGACCGATCAGGACTATCAAATTGTCTTTACCACGGCCACCGACTACGAAGTCCAGGCCCTGGACAGCAGCGGCAAAGTGACCGGCACCCTGGCGACCGGTACCTTGCCGGCCCCTGCCAATGTGGACGGGTTGCAAATCGATTTTAGCGCCGCTACCCCGCCCGGGGCTTTTGCCGCCGGCGACACCTTTGTCTTGCACCCCACCCGGGATGCCATCAACCTGATGGATATGGCCATGGACCGCCCCGAGGAGCTGGCCCTGGCCTCTCCTATCGCGGTCAATAAGAATGCCAGCAACTTGGGTAGCGCCACGGTTTCCAGCATCGATGTTACCAACGTCGACCCGGCCACCTCCGGCTTTGCCACCACCTCGCCGGTGGCCCTGGACGCCACTGCCCCTGGCCGTATCGTCTTTTTGAGCGATACCCAGTACCAACTCTATGACCAGGGCGGTACCGCCATCGGCGGGCCCACCAACTTTGACTCGGAAACCCCCATTCCAGAGCCGCCTCTGGATTACGGCTTCTCCATCAAGCTGTCTGGAACGCCGGCGGCGGGGGATGAGTTCACCCTGGGGGTGAACCTCGACAGCGCTACCGGCGCCATGACCGCCAAGTCGGACAACAATAACGGCCTGAAGCTGGCCCAGTTGCAGACGGCGGAGATCGTTCGTCAGAACGAAGCCGGCGCCACAACCGTTATCGGCGAGAGCCTGACCACCGCCTTTTCCAGCCTGGTCAGCAATGTGGGTGACAAAACCGGTGCCATGCGCGTCAAACAGGAAGCGGCCCAGGCCCTTCATGACGAGAGCCAAGGCCGCCTGCAGGCGGTCGCCGGGGTTAACCTGGACGAAGAGGCGGCCAACCTCATTCAGTTCCAGCAAGCCTACTCAGCCACGGCGCGGATTTTGTCTACCGCCCAGAACGTCTTCGACAACCTGCTGCAAGCCATAGGGTAACGCCATGCGTATTTCGACCAACATGATTTACCAGTCAGGCCTGAACAACATCCTCAGTACCCAGGAGTTGTTGGTCAGGCTGCGCGACCAGGCCAGTACCCAGCAACGCATTCTGCAGCCGGCCGACGACCCGGCCGGGGCCGGCACCGTATTGCGGCTGACCGAACAGCTTGGCCTGTCCGAGCAGTTTCGTAAGAACGGCGACAACCTCAAGTCCCGCTTCGGTATCGCCGAAACATCCCTGTCGAGCATGACCGATGCCTTGGCCAAGGCCAGGACCCTGATGGTCCAGGCCCAAAACGGTGTGAACGGCCCTGACGAGAGGGAGGCTCTGGCCTCCGAACTGCTGGGGATCCGTGACCACCTACAGGATCTGATGAACACCCAGGACGCCAACGGCGACTACATCTTCTCGGGCAATGCCGGCAAAACGGCGCCCTACCAGAAGATAGCGGGGCAGTATGTTTATCAGGGTGACCAAGGGCGCCAGAATATCCAGGTTTCCCAAGGCTTTACCATCAATGCCAACTTCCCCGGCTTTGATCTGTTCGACAACCTGGATCCTTCATTGGGGGCTACCGGCACCCTGACTGCCGGCGCCGGCACTGTGACAACAGGGGTCAGAGACGAAGGAGGTTTCGATGCCTTCTACCGGGCCAACTACGATCCCAATAACCCGGCAGGCAATACTTTCAGTGTGACCACCGCCGCCGGCGCCCCTGATACCTATCAGATAACCGACAGCGGCGGCACCGTGCTGGCTAGCGGCAACTATGTGCCGGGTGAACCCATCGACTTCAACGGTCTGGATATCACCCTGGACGGTGCCGCCGGTGCCAGTGCCGATATCACCTTGGATGCGCCGGTTCGTGACAATATCCTCGACGGCTTGACCACCTACGCAGCCCAGTTGTCCGACCCCAGCCGGACTTTGCAGCAGCGGCAAGAAGATGCCGCTTATATCCAAAGTCTTGCCGAGAATACCTACAACAGCGTGGTTTCCGCCCAGGGGATCATCGGTGGCAGGGTCAATGTGCTGGATAACCTCAGCTCCAGCAGTGAGGCCATGGACGTGGTATTGCAGTCTAACCGTGCCGATATCGCCGAAGTGGACATCGCCGAGACGGTTTCCAAGCTGGCTCAGCAGCAAACCGTGATGCAAGCCGCTTACTCTGGCTTCCAAGTCGTCAATTCTTTGACCCTTTTCGACTATGTAAGATAACTGGCACGCTCGTTGCAGTGTTACGGGTGTAGCGCACCTCGTTGCGCGTCACTTGAAATCATCTTTCTTGGAAGGAGAGGATCATGGCACTGTACGTGAATACCAACGTGGCCTCATTGAACTCGCAACGAGTGATGTCACGTTCCACCAACGAGCTCGGCACCAGTTATGAACGCCTGTCTTCAGGCCTGCGGATCAATAGCGCCAAAGATGACGCCGCAGGCCTGCAAATTTCCAGCCGCTTGACCGCTCAGATCAACGGTCTGAACCAAGGGGCTCGCAACGCCAACGACGGTATCTCCCTGGCCCAAACCGCAGAAGGTGCCTTGGATGAATACAGCAATATACTGCAGCGTATGCGTACCCTGGCGGTGCAATCATCCAACGGTTCCAATACCACGGCAGACAGGACAGCCCTGAACGCCGAGTACACCAAGCTGGTGTCTGAACTCGATCGTATCGCCAATGACAGTGAATTTGGCGGCGTGAAGCTGCTCAACGGTTCTTACAGCGAACAGTTCCAGATCGGCGCCAACGCCGGGCAAACCATCAGTGTGTCTATTTCCCAGAACTTCTCGTCCGGCCAGGTTGGCGGTGCAGGTGGTCTGGGTGGCGGCATTGCCACTTTTACCAATGCTCAGAGCACCATCGGCAAAGTGGACCTGGCGTTGGAGTCGGTCAACTCCATTCGTTCTGATCTGGGTGCTACCCAGAACCGTTTCAGCTCGGTGATCCGCTCCCAGGAAAACACCGCCCAGAACCTGACCGCATCCCGCTCCCGCATCACCGATGCCGACTATGCGGCGGAAACGGCAACCCTGGCCCGAAACACCGTGCTGCAACAGGCCGCCAGTTCCATGCTGAGCCAAGCCAACCAGCAGCCGCAGATAGCCTTGTCATTGCTGCAAGGCTAACGGCTACCAGCGTCTGGCAAAAAGGCCGCCCTTTGGGCGGCCTTTATTTTATGCGCTGCTACTCCCGTTACCTGAAGCAGCTCCCTTTAGGAAAAATAGCCGGGAAAAATGTCGAAAAGGTCAAATTTTAACCAGGTTTTGGGGTGGGACCCTTGTGGCAGTGGGCTAAGCGGGAGTGAGGCGCCACTGTGCTGCGGAGGCCAATAAAATAGCGGAGTGTGGCGTCACCGTGTTGACCGACGTCCTTTGGCTGCTGGACGTTTCCATGAGTTTTTCTATTAAAAAAACTATTTATATAACCAAAACTTCTAAAAGTTTTGTTTCGGCGCGGCGATACAGAGTCTGAGCAAAATGAGTGGCGAGCGGTGAGCCAGGGTTGATTAACCAAGTCACCACGCCTTAATTCAATAGGAGACTCCACAATGGCTCTGTATGTAAACACTAACGTTGCGTCTTTGAACTCCCAACGTGTAATGTCCCGCTCCACCAACGAGCTGGGCACCAGCTACGAGCGTCTGTCCTCTGGTCTGCGTATCAACAGCGCCAAAGACGACGCTGCTGGCCTGCAAATCTCCAGCCGTCTGACCGCTCAGATCAACGGTCTGAACCAAGGCGCCCGTAACGCCAACGACGGTATCTCCCTGTCCCAGACCGCTGAAGGCGCCCTGGACGAGTACTCCAACCTGCTGCAGCGTATGCGTACCCTGGCGGTGCAATCCTCCAACGGTTCCAACACCACCGCTGACCGTACTGCTTTGAACGCAGAGTATTCAAAGCTGACCACCGAACTGGATCGTATCGTTACTGATACCGAATTCGGTGGCGTTAAACTGCTGAACAATACCTACAGTGAAGACTTCCAGATCGGTGCCAACGCTGGCCAGTTGATCAACGTTAAAATCAGTGGTGCCCTGAGCGCAGCTGGTGTTGGCGGTGACTTGACTACCGGCATCGCTACTTTTGCCACTGCCCAGACAGCAATTGATAAGCTGGATGCCGCTTTGGGTACCGTCAACAGCATCCGTGCCGACCTGGGTGCCACTCAGAACCGTTTCAGCTCTGTTATCCGCTCTCAGGAAAACACTGCTCAGAACCTGAGTGCCTCTCGTTCACGTATCACTGACGCTGACTACGCTGCCGAGACCGCTACCCTGGCCCGTAACAGCGTACTGCAGCAGGCTGCCAGCTCCATGCTGAGCCAGGCTAACCAACAGCCGCAGATCGCTCTGTCCCTGCTGGGCTAATTGCCTTAGGGTGATAAGTGACAGGATGGTGCCGTCAGGCACCATCCTTCTGTGGTGCCATAGGAGCTGGTCATGAGCGACGTAACTTCACTGTATTCCAACCTCTCTGGGGATAACCTTGGGATCAGCAGCGCCAAAGTAGCAGCTGACACCAAGTTGCAGGCTCAAGTCAAAGAAGAGCCGGCCCCTAACGCCACAGAGAAAACCGGGCAGAACCTGTCCGAGGCCGTGCAAACCCTTGCCGATTTCGTCAATTTGCGCAGCCATAACCTGAATTTTTCCACTGATGATTCGTCAGGCCACTTGGTCGTCAAGGTTGTTGATACCCAGACCGACGAGGTGATAAGGCAGATCCCCGCCGAAGAAGTACTGAAAACAGCTGAACGCGTTAAAGAATTGCGTTCCGAGCTGGGTCTGCAAATGGGCATGCTTCTTGATAAGAATGTCTGATTAACCCTTAAGTGAAGGAGGCATAGCGATGGCTGTTATTTCCAATGCCGGTATAGGTTCCGGTCTTCAGCTGGAAGACTTGATTGCAGTCTACGTCAATGCGGAGAAGGCGCCCAAAGAGGCTCTGCTCAACAGCAAGGAAGATTTAACCAAAGCCCAGCTTTCTGGTGTCGGCCAGTTGAAGTCGGCCCTGTCCTCCTTCCAAACCATCCTTAAAAAGCTGGCTGACCCTGCCTCTTTTGACAAAACCAGCATCAATATCTCGGGTCCTGATAGCGATGCGTTCAGTGTCGATACCCAGAATGCCAGTGCCGGTAACTTCCAGGTGGAAGTGCAGCAACTGGCCAAAGGCACCCGCCTGTCTTCCAATACCTTGGCTGGCGGCGCCAGCACCACTTTCGGTGCAGGTACCCTGAGCTTTGACGTGGGTGGTGACACCCTGGATATCACCGTCGATGCTGGTGACACCCTCTCTACCATTCGCCAAAAGATCAATGATGCCGGTGGCGCCTTAGGGGTCAGTGCCAACATTATCAACAGCGACAGCGGTGCGCAGCTGACCCTGACGTCCAGCAAAACTGGCGCCGCCAATAATATGACGGTGTCCTACAGTGGTGACGCTTCCCTGGCGGACCTGTCCACCGGGCTGAATGTCCAGCAAAGCGCCCAGGACGCCATTATCACTGTTGATGGCGCGACCATCAGCAGCGATACCAACACCTTCAGCAATGCTATTGAAGGTGTCAGTATCACGGCCAAAAAGGAAACCACAGGGCCCAATACCCTGGATGTCAGCCGTGATGTAGAGGGCTTGACCGACCTTATTAAAGAGTTCGTAGATGGCTACAACGCCCTTCGCAGTTCTCTCGATGCCCTGAGCGCCCCCGGTAGTGGCGGCGACAGCGACGATTCAGTGGCCGGTGGTTCCCTGGCCTTCGACCCCCTGGTGCGCAACCTTAAGCAACAGGCACAAGGCATGTTGAGTGGCTCAGTGGCTTCCCTCTCCGGCGGCATGGATTCTCTTTATCAAGCTGGTATCACCTTTGATAATTCAGGGAAGATGGAGATCCTCTCCTACGGCATCGGTTCTGGCCCTAGCGGTGAAGAGCGTTTGACCGACGCCATCAATAATAACTTTACTCAGCTTGGCCAGCTTTTTGCAGGGAGTGATGGGCTTGCAACGAAGCTGGACGGTGTCCTTGACACTTACCTTGAGTCCGACGGTGCCATTGCCCAACGGCAAACCTCACTGAACGATACACTCAAGGACATCACCAAGCAGCGTGAGGATCTGGAAACGCGGCTGAGTAACTACGAAGCCACCATGCGTGCCCGTTTCAACGCCCTTGACCAGATAGTGGCCCAGTATCAATCTACCGGTGACTACCTGACCAATGCGCTCAAATCCTTACCTTCGGTGTCAAGCAATAAGTCGTAACGAGCTTAACCGATGAAGGGGGTTCATCATGCGGATGAACATGAAGCAGTATCAAGGCGCGGACCGCAATGCGCGCCTTTTAAACGCCAACCCACACCAAGTGATCTTGATGCTGATGGACGGTGTGCTGGAAAAGATAGCCGTTGCCAAAGGCTGTTTAGAGCGCAATGACATCCCGGGTAAGAGCCAAGCCATCGATAAAGCCATAGGGCTTATCAGCGGCCTGCAGGGGGTTCTAGACACCGAGTCCGCCCCCGAGGCATCAAAGAACTTTTCTGCGTTTTACGATGTCATGACCCAGGGGCTTATCGAAGCCAGTGCGGGGCGGGATGTCGAACAGTTAGACCACCTCATCAAACTCTTCCTACCGTTGCGTGACGCCTGGCGAGACATGCCGGAGGCGCAAAAGCAGGAAGGCCTTAATCTCATTCAGCAAAAAGCGGCCTCCAAATCCCCATGAGCGGTTTTGAGGCCCGCTATCAGGCGGTATTGGCGGCACACCAAGAGGTGCTGGCAAGCCAGTCGGAGGCTGAGGGAGATGCCCTGGTGGCAGCCCTCTCCACCCGGCAACAGGCTTTAGAAACCCTGCTGGCCGGTGGCATTGCTGGCGAGGAAGCACGTTTTGAAGCCCTTGCCAGGCAGATCCTCGCCGATGACAGCCGTTCCCTCGTCGCTGTGCTGGATGAAAAGGAGCGCCTTGCCAAGGCAAGATTGCATCAAAGTAAAGCCAGCAGCGCCGTTAGCAGCTACCACAGCATTGCCAAGCAAAAGGGTTGAACATGAACAACCAAGCCGGAATAAGCCAGGCCGAAGACGCCCTGGCGGCTTTGGCGCGCCAGGAGCAAGCGCGTCAGCAATTGGCCAACAGCCTATCTCTGATTGGCTTTGATGATGATTACCTGGTGGCTCATTTCCGGGCCAACCTGCAATGCCTCGAGCACTACTTCCCCGACCTGGCCCGCTTTTTTCAAAGCTACAAACCCAAGCGCTATTTTATTGATGTGGTCAACGGCCGCCCCAATATTTTCGATGCCCAGCAGCGCCGCCATATCTACGCGGATGACAGCTTCCTCTACGCTCTCTCCCAGTACAACGAATTTCTAGAAAACCCTCACTCCACCCATGGCCGGCTGGAGATAGATGAAGTCAACCGGATGTCCTTCATCCACGTTGAGCACCTCAATGAACTGGTAAAAATTGAAAGGTCGCTGAGCGGCGATGCCAGTGGAGAGCTGCCGGCGCAGTTGGGACAGGTGCTATTGTTCGGTGCTGGCCTGGGTTTTCATACCGAGCTGCTGGTCAATAACCACCAGATCCGTGAACTGCACGTTATCGAACCGGACCTTGATCTGTTTTACGCCAGCCTCTTTGTCACCGCCTGGTTCCACCTGCTGCCCCTTATCGATGCCCGGGGTGGCAGCCTGCATTTTAACCTGGGTGATGGGGCCTCCGAAGCCTTTGACGAGATACTCAAGCTTGGTGAAAAGCGTGGCTACTATAAGGCCGCTTTAGCCTACACCTATGTGCATTACCTGACCCCCGAGCTGGAATCCCTTATCAGTAAGTACAAGGAACGCTATTTCGAACTGGTCAGTGGCTGGGGTTTTTATGATGACGCTGTTATTGCCATAGCTCACCAGGGCTTGAATCTGGATAACAATGTTCCCCTGCTGCGTACCCAAGCCCCGCAAGCGCTTGCCGAGGTACCGGTCTTTGTTTGTGCCAACGGCCCGTCTCTAGATAAAGCCATCGACTTCATCCGCCAGCACCAGGACAAGGCCCTTATTGTCTCCGGCGGCTCCTCCCTGCGCTCCCTGGTGAAGTACGGCATCACCCCGGACATCCATTGTGAGCAGGAGCGGCTCAATATCGTTGCCGATCTGCTCGACAATATCGGTCAGCCGGAACTCCTTGCCAAACTGAATGTTATGGCTCCCGGGTCTGTTACGCCAGAGGTGTTTAAGCGATTTGGCCGCGGCCTGATGGTGCCCAAGTCCCGCGAGGCAAGTTCTGCTGCATTGATGGAGCTGGAGGGCTTTAAAGTGCACTTCGAAGTGGCCAACTTCCTGAACCCGACGGTCACCAACACCGGCCTTAGGATGTTGTCGGCCATGGGCTTTAGGAATTTCTACCTTTTTGGGGTCGACCTGGGCTATCCCAGTGGCGAGCACCACTCCAAGAACAGCTTCTATTTTAATGAAAAAGGGCAGGATAAGGGCATTTTCACCACCAATGACGAAATGCTTGTTGCCGGTAATAGAGGCGGCCAAGTGGCCACCAACCCCATATTCAACCTGTCTCGCCGCCGCATCGAAGGCCTGCTCAAGGTGATGCCGGAGCTTAACTGTTACAACTTCGGTGAGGGCGCCCTGATTGAAGGTGCCGAGAGTTGCCAATTAGGTGACAAGGTTCCGACTGTGGTGCTGGACAAGGCAAGCTTGGTTGACGGTCTTTACCAGGCTGCGGCCGAGGATAACCAGAGCCAGCGTTTTGCCGCGCCCTATTGGCAGCTCTTTGCCCCAGAGGTTATCGATGAAGCCATCGATACCTTGTTGGCCATCCTTGACCACGATGTCACCAGCCGCGAACAGGCCGGAAACATGATGGACGCCGTATTTGCCCAGCTGATTGCCTGGAGCAACCAAGGTCGATTCCATCTGGCCGAAATTTTCGAAGGCAGCATGAACTATTACCAGTCGGTGCTGTGCCGTATCGCCTATGCCCCGGTCGACACCGACAGGGCGCTGACCGACTTCAACAAGGCTAAAGGTCACTACATGGCGCTGTTCAAGGCGATACCGGCCCATTATCGCCGCCATTATCGCATCGTCGACCCCATTGCCTTGGCGTCCTTCGGCGACAACTGGAACAGCTAGCAGGTCAGTGATGAGTGAGTTTTACGCCGCCAATGTGGCGGCCTTAGAAAAGCGTTGGCCGCAATTGCTCCAGCGCCTGACCGAGGTGGCCTGCCAATATCCCCTGGGGGCGGTGGACATCGCCGAAGGCTTGGAAGGTACCCTAAAGATTGACGGGGTGCAGCTCACCAGCCGTCATGGCCGCCAGGCCGAGGCCCAGGTGATTGCCGGCCAAATCAAACCGGCGCAATCGGCTTTGCACCTATACGGCTGCGGCCTTGGTGATGTGCAGCTGCATTTGCTGGCAAGAAGCCAGACCCAGTCCCTGAAGGTGCATATTCTTAACGAGGCCCTGTTCTTATTGGTATTGCAGGTCTCCGACCAGACCCCTTGGCTTAGAGACAGTCGGGTGCAACTGGATATTGCCGCCAATGAAGGGGATATCCATGGCGGCTTTGCCTGTTATCCGTCAGAGTTGGTGTTAGCCAGTCCCAATAACGTCAAGATCCGCGAACGGCTGGTCAGTGAGCTGGACAGCACCTTTGTAAACCAGAAGTTTATCGACGAACTGCCCGCCATGTTGGCGGTGGCCGACAGTAATGGCACCAGGCTGGCTGACGATGCCAATGTTGCATCGCTCTTTGCCCCCTTGAGTGCCGGGCGGGAGATCTGGGTGGCGGCAACGGGCCCTTCCTTGAGTTTTCAGCTGCCCCGCATCAAGGCGGCCAAGGCCAAACCCCAGGCGCCGTTGTTGATCGCTGTCGATACGGCCCTAAAAGCCCTTTTGGCTGCGGGTATAGTCCCCGACTTGGTGGTGACCCAGGACCATCGCATCAGCGGCGACTACTTTCCCAAGGACAGGCCCGCTTCGTTAAAGCTGGTCTACTTTCCGCTGTCAAACCCCACCCTGTTGGACGCCTGGCAAGGGCCAAGGTATAGCGCTGTGGGCACCAGCCCCATGCAGCTGAAAGTCCGGGAACACCTGGGCCGTGATGAGGGTGCCTTGCATACTGCCGGCAGTGTCATTCACCCGGCGGTGGATCTGGCGGTAAAGATGGGCGCCGGCAAGGTGGTGCTCTTTGGCGCCGACTTTGCCTACATCAAAAACCGGACCCACAGCGGCTGGGCGGATGGGGAGATAGGCCCCGACCACACCCAGACCCAGGAGTGGACCCTCAACGGCCATGGGGAAAAGGTGGCGACCCTGCGTAACTTCAAAAGCTACCTGGTGGAGCTGGAGCGCTATATTGCCAAGCATCCCCAGGTGCAGTTTTTCAATACCAGTAGGGAAGGCTCGCCCATTGCCGGCACCAGCTATGCGCCGGAGTGGCTGGACTGATGGCGACCATGGACACTTATCGCCAGCAGGCCATTGCCCTGGCACACCGCTTTCGCCTCGGGCTCAATACCGAGGCGGCCCTGGACATGGTGGAGCTCCTTGGCGCCCTGGCAGGGGACTTTGCGCCTGCTGAGCCGCAGCAGCAACAAACCCTCAATGCCATCATGACCCTCATCCTGCAATGCCAAGAACGCCAGGACTGGCTGGGCTTGGCAGACTACCTGGAATACGAGTTGGTGCAGCTCCTTGCTGCCAAAGCCTAAAAAAGCCGCCCTAGGGCGGCTTTTTTTATGGCTTAGAGGCTAAAGCCGTCATCGATGGTGAGGTTCTGGCCGGTGACATAGGCCGAGGCGTCGGACAGCAAAAAGAGGATGCTGCCGAGTATGTCATCCACATCGAGCATGCCTTTACCGTGGCTCTGCCCCTGGTAGGCCGCCAAGAAGGCCGGGGGCTGGCCGTCCCTGAGGCCGCCGGGGCTGACGCTATTGGCGCGAAAGCGGCTGTCTTTGACATAGGCCACCACGTACTTGGTCAGGTGCACTATGGCCGACTTGATGGCGGCGTATTCCACCGGCATGGTCATGGGGGTGTCTTCGTACACCGAAAAGCGCGGAGCGATAACCCCATAGATGGACGAGAGGTTCACCAGGGAGAAGGGCCGTTGGCGCGCCTGAAAGTAGGCGGCGCACTGCTGGGTGAACAAAAAGGCACTGCCCAGGTGCAGCGACAGGTTCTCGTTGAACGAGTCGAGGCTGACATCGAAAAAGTGGGCACCGTAGCGGCTGTTCCTGGGATAGGTGGTGTTAACGGCGCCGTCGAGGTCGGCACTGGCGAAAAGGGCTTTGACGTCCCCTTCCTGGGTGATGTCCAGGGCCCTTAGTTCCAGCATCGCTGACGCGTTATCCACCCCCAGCCTGCCAAGTTTGGAGGCCAGCAGGGTCACATCCAAGTCTGCCGCCAGGACCTTGGCACCGGCATCCAGCAGCGCCTTGACCAGGTGGCTGCCCAGCAGGCCACCGGCCCCGGCCACCAGTACTGTCTTATTCGCCAGTTGCATTCTTACTCCTCAAAATGGCTTCGGCCAGCATGAAATCGTAGATATCGTCGATGTCCACAGCCCTGTCTTTGGGCACTTCCACCGCCGTCACCTTGCCGGCAAAGAGCCCGTCATGGCCCCGGATAAAATCAGGGCGGGTCACATAAACCACAGTGGTGATGTCAAACACCACAGGGGCGTCCTGGCGCCGGCTGATGCCTTGGGCCGGTGGGTTGACCAGGGTTACCAGGCCATCTTGGCCCCGCTTGACCATGTTGAAATAGGGGCTGTTATCCGCCGGCGTCATGGAAATGCAGATGTCGGCCTGGTCGGCCTCCAGGCGGGCCATAGCCGCTTCCACGTCTTCGGGGGCTTTGAGGGGGCTGGTGGCAGGCAGGCTGACGAAAGTGTCAAAGGGGCCGTAGCGCTCGGTGACCCAGTCCACCGCATGGCGCCAGGCCAGCCATTCCGGGGCCCTGTCCGAGGCCAGCTGCGGCGGGCGCTCTATCACCTCGGCGCCGCCCTGGCGGGCCACCCGGGCGATATCGGGGTCGTCGGTGGACACAAAAACCTTACTCAGCGCCGGCACCGCCAGGGCGGTGTCGATGGCGTACTGAAGCAGGGGTTTGCCGGCCAGGGGCTTGATGTTCTTGCCCGGCAGGCCCTTTGAGCCGCCCCTGGCAAAGATAAACGCGTATGCACTCATGGGATCCAATCCGCCTCGGTCTTGATGAGGTCGATAAGGTGCACCGTCTGGGCCGCTTCGGCCAGGGTGCAAAGGGAAGAGGGGCCTGGCCGGTTGAGCTGCGCTTCAAAACTTTGCAGCATGGCCAGGTACATGCCGTTTTTGTCCCATTCCGGGGCGCTATACAGGGTTTCCTGGCCTTGTGCTGTGGTCAGGGTCAGGCGGTTGGCCAGCAGGTCCCAGTCCAGGCGGCCCAGTTCGCCAACGATCTGGCAGTGGCGCTGGGGTTGGCTTTGCAGGAGATCCATATGTACCTGGCAGACGGCGCCGCCCTGGGTGGTCAGGCAAAGGTCGGCGCCGCATTCGACTTCAACCCCCAGCAGGTTGCCGCCTCGCAGCAGGGCGTGGCGCAGCGCAAGGGGCCCCAGCAACCACTGCAGGTAATCCAGCTCATGGCTCAGCTCCAGCAGCACCCCGCCCCCCAGGTGCCGGTTGGCCGACACCGATTGGCGATAATCGATATGGGGGCGCCACTGGGCCAGGTGCTGGCCGACATTGACGCTGACATGGAGCAGTTGCCCCAGGGCATTGGCCTGCAGCAGGGCTTTAAGCTGCCCGGCGGCCGGTAAAAAACGCAGGCAATAGCCGACGGCGGCAACGGCCTTGCTTGCCTGGGGTAGCAGGGCCAGCTGCGCCGCCTCGGCCACCAGGGGTTTTTCGATAAGGCAGGGAATGCCGGCCCCCAGCAATGGTTCAGCCTGCTGGGCGTGAAAAGGGGCAGGGGAGGCGATGACGGCGTAATCGGGGGCCGCTGCCATTACCGCCTCAAGGCTTGGCAATACCAGGCTGGCGTCGGCCACGGGCTCGGTGACGGGGCGGCCGCTGGCCGCCATGGCCAGAATGTCGGCCTTGGGGTGCAGCTGCCTTAGGTTGCGGCGGTGGCGGGCACTGATATTGCCAAGGCCAATAACGGCAATCCTTTCCATCAATCTGACCCCAAGACGCCGATATCCACCTGGGCGCGGCGGTAGTCATCGACCCGGCCTATGTCCAGCCAGTAGTCGAAGGTGGTGTAGATCCCCACCTTGTGGCCCTGGCCCATGCGTTCTTCCAGCAGGGTGGGCATGTCAATGCGGGTATCGGCCTGCACGGCGCCGATGGCCTTGGGGCTAAGCACATAGATGCCGGTGTTGACGTGGTAGCGGTGCAGGGGCTTTTCGGTCATGGCGGTGATGAGTTCCCCCTGGCTTTCCACCACCCCGAAGGGAATTTGGTATTCGTATTCCCGTACGCACATGGTGGCGTCGAAGTCGTGCTGCTGGTGGTGCTTGAGCAGCCGCACAAAGTCAACCTTGGTGAGCACGTCGCCGTTCATCATGATCAGGGGCAGGGCCGGCAGATCTTTTGGTAGCAGCCCCAAGGCGCCCCC
The DNA here is from genome assembly GCF_000299915.1 of Gallaecimonas xiamenensis 3-C-1. Taxonomy (NCBI): domain Bacteria; kingdom Pseudomonadati; phylum Pseudomonadota; class Gammaproteobacteria; order Enterobacterales; family Gallaecimonadaceae; genus Gallaecimonas; species Gallaecimonas xiamenensis. Next base: position 79,193 of record NZ_AMRI01000008.1, on the reverse strand, counting down.
GGTTCCCAGGGGCTGGTCTTCGTGGACGTAGGTGATGCTGGCCCCAAAGTTACTGCCGTCGCCGAAGTAATCGCGGATCATCTCCGGCATAAAATGGGTGGAGATATAGAGGTTATGAAAGCCTTGGCGCACAAAACGCTCCACCAGGTGTGCCAGCAGGGGCTTATCCCCCACCATCAGCATCGGCTTGGGGCAGTGCTCGGTCAGGGGCCTTAGGCGGGTGCCAAAGCCCCCGGCCATGATAAAGACCGGGTTGTCAAAACGGGGTTGGGCCAGCAGATCCTTGAGGGTTTGCAGGCCAAGCACCTTACCCTGGTTGTCTACTATGGGCAGGGTGGTGATGTCGAACTGGCGCATCATCGCCAACATCTGTGCCTTGCTGTGGTTGGCGTTGGCGCACTGGGGGCGGCAATTCATCACGTTCGATGCCGGGTCGGTCATTTCTGCATCGGCCAGCAGGCCACGGCGGATGTCGCCGTCGGTGACAATGCCCAGCAGCTTGTCGTTGTTGTCGCACACCAGTCCTATCCGCAAGGCGCCCTGGGTGATGATCCGCATGGCTTCCCTGATGGTGGTGTCGCGGGTCAGCCGCGTGTTGGCCCATTGATGCATAAAGGCTCCTTAACCCCGGAGGCGTTGGCTGGCCGGCAGCAGGGTGTGGCCCGGTGCCAGGTCCCTGACGGCGGTGGCACCGGCCCCTACCACGGCTCCTTGGCCGAGGTTGACCGATTGGATCACATTGGCACCGGTGCCGATATGGACGCCGATGCCGGTACAGACGGCGCCGCTGAGGGTAGCCCCCGGCGCCACATGGTTGTGCGGCCCCAACTGGCAGTCGTGCTCTACGATGGCGCCGCTATTGATAATGGTATTAGCGGCAATTCGGGCGCAGCTCTGAATAATGGCGCCGGGCATCACTTGCACGCCTTCGGCCAGTTCGGCCGAAGGCGACACCAGGGCCTGGGGAGAGATCACCTGGGCAAAGCGATAGCCTTGGGCGCTAAAGCGCTCAAAGCTGGCCTGGCGCAGCAACCTGCCCGGCAGGGCGCCGATACCGTTGACCAGCTCCACTTCATCGGGGCGGTAGCGTGCCAACAGGGCCTCGTCGCTGGCCAGTACCGGAATGCCGGCCAGGGGCCGGCGCGGCGCTACCGGGTCCGGGGTGACCAGGGCCTCGATGGAGAGTCCAAGGGCGCCGAGCATTTCCGCCAACACGGCGGCGTGGCCGCCGGCCCCCAGCATCACCAGTGGCTTAGCCATCAATCAGCTCTCCTTCCTGATAGTCCCGCAGGGCCTTTGTGCCCAGCAGTGCCCAGTAGCGGTAGGGGGACAGGCCCGTGCCTGGCCGCTTGCAGCCCAGGTTACCGGCATTAAAGGGCTCCCCGGCCTTGATAGCGGCGGTGGCCACCAGGCTTTTCCGGGCAACGGGCTTGTTCTTTATCTCGCTGGGCTGGGGGCCTTTTTGCCCTGAACCCAGGGCCAGGCTGACGTCCCTTATGCCCTGCACCATGGCCTTGAGCTCATCTGGCTCCAATGAGGCTTTGTGGTCGGGGCCAGGCAGCTGCCGGTCCAGGGTGAAATGTTTTTCGATAACCTGGGCTCCCAGGGCCGTGGCGGCGATGGGAATGCTGATGCCGGCGCTGTGGTCCGAATACCCCACCTCCAGGCCGAAGGCCCCGGCCATGGTGGCCATGGCGTTGAGGTGAATATCATTAAGGGGCGCCGGGTATTCGGTGGTGCAGTGAAGCAGGCAGACCTTTTGCCGCAGCGCCGCCTGGCCTTCGGCGCTGGCGTAAGCGGCGGCAAAGGCCGCTTCGCTGGGGGGGGCATCCAGGGGGGCGGTCAGGCCAAAAGCGATAACCCCAAGGGCCGCCTCAATCTCCCTCAGGGTGGCCATGCCGGTAGAGACAATCAACCGGCAACTGCGGCGGGCATGTTCCAGCACAAAAGGCGCGTTGGTCAGCTCACCGGAGGGGATCTTCAAGGTCTCAAGGCCCAGGGTGTCCACCAGGAAGGCCAGGCTCTCGCTGTCAAAGGCGGTGGACAAAAAGGCGATGCCCTGGGCTTTGCAATGGGCCTGCAATTGCAGATGGGCCTCAAAGCTCAGTTCCAGGCGGCTTAGCATGGCGAACTGGGATTCGGCTTGGCCGCTGTTGCGGCTTTGGTATTCGGCCTGTTGCGCCTCTTTGGTGACCAGGTTCTTGGCCTTGAAGGTCTGGAACTTCACCACGTCAGCCCCGGCGGCCTTGGCGGCATCCACCAAGGCCAGGGCCATGTCCAGGGAACCGTTATGGTTAACCCCGGCTTCGGCGATGACAAGCACCTTGTTCATTGATTGATCTCTTTTAGCAGCATAAAGGCCTCTGCCGCCTCGGCATTGGACTGTACCCCCCGCAAGGCGGCGAGGGCGGACAGCGCCTTACGGCTGCGCGGAAAGGGAAACTCACCCATCTCGGATGAAAAGATGTCGAGAATATCCAGCTTCTTATCAAGATGCTGGCTGATATCGACATAAATATTAGGCCTGAAACCGCCATCTTCGGGCTTAAGTCCAAAATCCGTTTCGGACAGGGTTTCATAGGTCATCAGGCGCTTGATAAAGGGGTACCTGAAGCTCTTTGTGGCGGACATTACCGCGTCGAAAACGACCTGATGGTCACTGTGGGCATCGTTGCGATAAGGAACATAAACCCACTGGGGAGCGATGCGGTTAATGACAGGGCTAATGGCACCAATTAATTGCCCCAGGGGCAGGGCATCCAATTGTGCAGGGGGCAAACCCAACTCTGTCACGGAAGAAAAATGGTAAAGGTCAGCGACTTTCTCAATTTCCCGCTTCCTGGCAGCAATTTGCTCAGGGGAATAGCCATAAGCCTCACTCATGCCGGTGACTATCAGCCAATGAATATGGTCACCTTCGGCACGATGACGAAGCAAAGTACCACCACACCCCAAGGATTCGTCATCTGCATGGGGAGCTACAACAAGTACATTTTTCAAAAGCAATCTCCGTTTGCCGGTATAGCGGGAAAATCACATCGGCAAAGCCAAAGTGCACTTTGTCCCGCGCATTTTACGAGTACACGTTTTTCTTCTATGGCCAGGATCCGACCTGGCTCCATATATTGGGGGTAAGATGCCTGGGCTATTTCACTCTTCCAGACTTTGACGGCTTGTCCTTGATAGAGAAACTCCGCCCCGGGATAGGGAGCGGTCAAGGCACGTATCAAATTATGAATGTCGGCCGCTTGCATCCGCCAATCGATAAGACCGTCTTTGGCCGAGCGTTTTCGCCAATAGGTGGCCTGAGCCGGATTTTGGGGGACTGGGGTCGCCGAGCCATCGGCCAGCCGAGCGCTAAAGGCGAGGATCTGCTGGCAAGCTGTGGCCAATATCTTGTCATACAGGCTGCCGGCATCATCCTCTGGGGCTATGGCCAGCCACTTTTGGTCAAGAATGGGGCCAGAATCGGCGCCGCTGTCCATCACGAAAAAGGTCGAAGCGGTTCGCTCCAAGCCCAATGCCAAGGCCCAGATAATGGGATGCCGGCCTCTACCTTGGGGCAGGGGCGCCGGGTGAAAGCCAATCGCTCCCCTGGGGGCAAGGCCCAGCATCTTGGCGTCGAGTAAATAACTCCAGCCGAAGCAGTAAATGATATCGGGCTGATAGCGCTGCAAAAAAGCCACGCTTTGCTCGCGGTTGTCGGTGTTTTCGTAATGAAAGGGGATAGCGTTTTCCTGGCAAAAGGGAGCCAGGTCGACAAAATCGGCATTGATATTTGAAGCCGGCTTGGTGATCACCGCAACCACCTCAATACCGCGCCCTTTGAGCGTACAAAGCGCGCTAAGAAGTTTCAGGCTGGAGGTAACACAACCAATAAAGGCGACTTTCATCAATGACAGTCCATGTCGAAAAAGGATTTTTCAAGAATGCCCTGCAATGGAAATGCCAATAGCGTTTCCACAATTTTCTGAGAGGCGCCACCCTCGCCGTAGGGATTCTTGGCGTGTCGGCAACGTTCTTGAAAAGCGGGAGACAGCACGCTTTTGATGGCGGCTGCCATGGCGGCTTTATCATCGGCACAGTGCACCACCGACGCTCCGGCGATTCGGCCTTTTTGCCTGATACCGATATTGACGGTAGGCACTCCCAGGCTGGGTGCCTCGATGATGCCGCTGGAGGAATTACCCAATACGGCAACGCAATGCTTCATCAAACTGAGATAACGCAGCTGCCCCAGAGATTGCACTAAAAACACCCGCTCGGGGTGCCGGGCCCGGTAGCCTTCCAGCAGCTCAATCAGTTTGCGGCTGTGGGTATCGGCATTGGGATAGGAAATTACAAGCTGATGATCCGGATACTCGTCCAGCACTGCCAGCAATTGGTCAAGGGACTGGCTGGCACCGCCGGCGCTCAGGGTGACCGGATGGTAAGTCACCAGAAAATAGGGCTTGTCGAGATTAAACCCTATGGCTTGCGGCAATGACTCCCTTGCCAACAAGGGCAGGGTCAGGATGCTATCCAGGCCAGGTGCACCAACGTTGAAAACCCGCTCAGGAGACTCCCCCAGTTGGATAACCCGCTGGCGATAGGCGTCGGTGGCGGTGAAATGCAGGTGGGCCATCTTGGTGATGGCGTGCCTGGCGGCCTCATCAATGACCCCTTCGGTAGCTTCCCCACCGTGAAGGTGGGCTACCGGCACCCTGGCGATCATCGCAGCTTGGGCCGCCGCCATAGCCTCGAACCTGTCCCCCAGCACTACCAGCAAGTCCGGTTGGTGCCGGTCCAAGGCTTCGGCGGTGCTGATAAGGGCAAGGGCCGTGGACTTGCTGATCCCAACCGGGCTGTCGGAGGACAGCAGGAATTCGAGTTTTTCAGTCACCGCAAAGCCGTCTTGCTCGATTTGCGTCAGGGTATAGCCAAACTCCGGTGACAAATGCATGCCGCCAACCAGCAATTGCAGCTGGGCCTGATCGGATTCATGGAGGGCCTTGATGACCCAATACAAGAGCCCGTATTCGGCCCTGGTACCGGTAAAGACCGCTATTTTACGCATGGCTTGCCTCCGTGGGGCTGCTGGGCAGGTTGACCAGCCGGGCCTCGGCCCACTCCGATTGGCTAAGGTCACCCCGCAGCGCCTGGCTGTACATGGGCAGCTTGTGCATCAGGCGCCACACCGGGCGGGTCATGACGCCACTGGCATTGGTGGCTTGCAGCAGGGCGTCCCGGCTCTGGGCGTCGGGGCAGAGCACGGCGTTAAGCCAGTAGTTGGACCGGCCATAGCCGGGTTCTTCGACAAAACGGTAGTCGCTGCCGGCAAAAAAGCCCTGGTAACGGCCGGCCAGGGCCCGTTTATTGGCCAGCATGGCGTCCAGCCGTTCAAGCTGGGCGCAGCCCAAGGCGGCATTGAGGTTGGGCATGCGGTAGTTAAAGCCAGGCTCGTCGTGAACAAACTCAAAGGGGTGAGGCACCTTGGCGGTGGTGGTCAGGTGCTTGAGGTGCTCCCCTTCTTTCTGGTCTTGGCACAGCACCATGCCACCGCCACCGGTGGTGACCACCTTGTTGCCGTTAAAGCTCAAGACCCCGAAGCGGCCAAGGGTGCCGGTATGGCGGCCTTTATAAAAGGACCCCAGGCTTTCGGCGGCGTCTTCGATAAGGCTGAGGTGCCACTGGCGGCCAAGGGCGGCCAGCTCGTCCAGTTGGGCAGGGTGGCCGAAGGTGTGCATGGGCAACAATGCCTTGATGGCTTTGCCGCTGGCCTTGTGGCGGCATTGGCCTTGGTCGTCCAGCTCGGCATGTTCTGCAAGCCAGGCCTGGGCTGCCTTGGGGCAAAGGCCAAAGGCCACAGGTTCGATGTCGATAAAGACCGGCTCGGCGCCCAACTGGTGCAGGGCGTTGCAGGTGGCAACGAAGGTCAGGGCCTGGGTCAGTACCAGGTCCCCTGGGCCTATGCCGGCCTGGTAGAGGGCGCAGTGCAGGGCGGCAGTACCGTTGACGGTGGCCACGGCCTTGGGGGCGCCGGTGTAGTCTTGCAGCATCTCTTCCATGCGCCCAACGAAGGCCCCGACGCTGGAGACAAAGGTGGAGTCCAGGGTTTCCAGGACATAGGCCTTTTCGTTGCCCTTGAAGGTGGGGGCATGGAGGGGAATGAAATCCTGGCTTTGGTAGCAGTCGCGAACAAATTCAATCAGTTGGTTATGCACCTTGGCCTCACATTTTGCCGTCGAGGTATTTGCCGGTTTCCTTGTGGCCAAAGGCCGGGATCATCTCTTTAAAGAGGCTGACCAGCTCCGCCTTGTCCCAGGCCAGGCGCCCCTTCATGGCGCTGATGCGCGCCTCGAAATGGGCCAGTTTGTCGGCGTCAAAACCCGCCTCACCCTTGATGATGCCCAGGTTCTCAAAGCGGCCCAGGTCCAGGGTCTCGCTGTCGGTAAAGAATTCTTCGAAGTCCTTTTCCCCCGTGGTGTCGCTGGGGGTGAAAAGGCAGGGCCACTTGCCCTGGCGGGGCAGGGTTTTGGCCAGTTCCCGAGCCTGCTCCTCGCTGTCGCACAGCACCGGCTCCAGGCCTTTTTGCGCCAGGTACTTAAGGGCGATATCGGAAAAGGTGATGAGGTGCAGGGCGTCGCTGAGCTTGGGGAAGAAGATGTCGCGGTTGTCGCCCAGCAGGCAGGACATCAGGCACAGCTGGCCGGACTCGGCTGGGGTCACAAAGTAGCGGCGCACGTCGTTGGGGGCCACCAGCGGCTGGCCTTTTTCCAGACGCTGGTTAAAACCGTGCAGCAAGGAGCCGTCAGAGAAGGCGACATTGGCAAAGCGGGCGGTGGAGATGGGGATCTGCTGGCTGCGCCGGTTCAGGAACATCTCCATGATCCGCTTGGAGGCCCCCATCATGTTGACCGGGTTGGCGGCCTTGTCGGTGGAGACGCAAAAATACTTGTTGGCGCCGCCGGTTATGGCTTGCTGCAGGGTTTTGTCGGTGTTGAAGACGTTGACGTCCACCATGCGCATCAGGGTGTAGGGATCTTTTTCGCTGCGAACATGCTTAAGGGCGGAAAGGTTAAGCACATAGTCGTAAGGCCCCATCGCCTTGATAAAGGCGTCGTATTCGAGGCTGCCGATATCCAGGGCAAAGGTCTGGAAGTCGCCGTCGATGTAGCCAAAGCGGCTGCGTAGATCCCGCACCAGCTCCACCAGATTGTTTTCACTGATGTCCACCACGTGCAGGGCCCGGGGCTGGCGGCTAAAAAGCTCCTTTACCACCGCCTGGCCTATGGAGCCCGCACCTCCTAGCACCAGGAAGCGCCCGGCGGCTACCCTATCGGCCAGGTTGTCGTTATGGGCCTTGAGGTCGGCCTCGAACAGGGGCTGAGTTCTGCCAATAAGCGAAAGTAGATCAAACACCTGGATACCTTAATGCAATAGTATCCCGGCTCTTGCCTGGGCCGCTGAGATGGAGGCGAGCCAACGAAAGGGACCAGTGAAACCAGGATACGGAAACTTTAGAAATCGGCACGGGTAGTCGCCCTGCCATAATATTGGCGGTTACGCCTGGGATGTCGAGCAGGGCAGGGATGCGTCTTTGCCCAGAGGCCTGTGGCGAGGCATTTTGAAAGGCCTTTGGTGCCGGTATCTTGACGGCTCCGGTGCCACGACGTAGCACTTGATGTGGCAAAGCCTGGTCACCGAAGCCAGGGGAATACTCCCTTGTCTGTGGCAGTTGTGCTGAGTACTGGGCAGAAGCAGTGTGCATCTTGCCGTATCTCCGGTGGGCTTTTGACTCTCATGAGAATAAGCAATATGTGTGCCACCGCTCCCAGAGCGAAACGAAGACGATTAATCTTGGCTGAACGCTGGTATAACCTAAGACGGATCGGCATCATAAAATGAAGCAGCGTCTCAGGCGTAAGTAGCTTTCCTTAGCTATAACAATTGCTTGCAATAACTGCAGCAGTATAAAAAAGATGGTTTATCAAGGCATGCAGACCCAAGTTGGTTTTCTGGTCGTCGACGCTGACGTAGAGCGTCGAAACAGGGTTCACACATTGCTGCAATTCATAGGGGAGCAGGCAGATGCCGCTGCCCCTTCCGCGTTGTGTGATCAAAATATCGTTCCTGCCTGCCAGGTGCTGGTGGCCGGTGAGGCCGTGCCTGAGAGCTGGCTCGAGCAGTGCCAGCGTCCTTATGTCACTCTCGGTTGGAGCCCGGCCAAGGCCAATGGCGCCCACCTGGGGGTGTTGAACGAGCCCTTCAGGCTCAGTCAGTTCCAAGAGTTGCTGCGCACCCTGTCCCGGCGCCAACAGCTGGCCCAACAGGCGCTGCGTCAGGGCGGTGTGGATGCCAGGCTGTTCCGCTCTTTGGTAGGCAAAAGCCGGCACATGCAGGAAGTGCGGACCATGATAGGGCAGGTAGCCCCTACCGATGCGTCAGTGCTGATCCTCGGTGAGTCCGGCACTGGCAAGGAAGTAGTGGCCCGTAATCTGCACTTCCAGTCCGCTCGCAAGGAAGGGCCCTTTGTGCCGGTCAACTGCGGCGCCATTCCGGCAGAGCTGCTGGAGAGCGAGCTGTTCGGTCACGAAAAAGGCGCCTTTACCGGTGCCGTGACCGCCCGTAAGGGTCGCTTCGAACTGGCCCAAGGGGGCACTCTCTTTCTCGACGAAATCGGTGACATGCCCCTTAACATGCAGGTGAAACTGCTGCGGGTACTCCAGGAGAAGGTCTTTGAACGGGTAGGGGGCGCCAAGCCCATCAAGGCCGATGTGCGCATCGTCGCCGCCACCCACAGGGCCTTGCCGAAGATGATCGAGGAAGGGCGCTTTCGCGAAGATCTTTATTACCGCCTGAACGTCTTTCCCATCGAGATGCCGGCCCTTCGCGAGCGGGCAGAAGACATTCCGCTGCTGGTCAACGAACTGCTGTCACGGTTGGAGGCCGAAGAAGGTCGCAGCCTGACCTTTTCCCAGGGAGCACTCCATTCTTTGGCCCAGCACAGCTGGCCGGGTAACGTGCGGGAACTGGCCAACCTGGTGGAGCGATTGCTGATATTGCACCCCAATCAGCAAATCGATGTAGGCCACCTGCCCAAGAGCTATCAGTACGGGGACGTCAGCGAGTTCGATCCTGTGCTGGAAGAACTGCTTGAGCGCGAGGCACTGATGGCCATTTTCTCCGATGACCCAGAGCCTGAGTTGGCAGAAGAAGCGCCAAGCCAGCCTGCCGGTGACGCTGTGGCAACCCTGCCGCCGGATGGCATCAACCTCAAGGAAATGTTGGCCGACCTGGAACTGGATCTGATCCGTCAAGCCCTCTCCAACTGCGACAATGTGGTGGCCAGGGCCGCCGATCTGTTGGGGATGCGCCGCACCACCCTGGTGGAGAAAATGCGCAAGTACGGTCTTAGCAAAGGCAACGACTGAGCCCTTCTAGCAGGCGTCAAATCCCTGACGCCTGCTGCCGCTGTCTAATAAAGACTTTAATTTCATTGCCTTATGTGTTGGCACAGTGCCTGCATAAAACTTGGTCACGCGAATTTTGACCGAGGTGCGCAATGGCATTGGCACAGCAGTGGTACCCCAGCCAGGAACCGGCAGCAAAGCAACTGGATAAACTGTTGAGCATACTGCCCGTGGGGGTGGTGGTGCTGGACGGCAGCGGCCGGGTGACAGAGGCCAATGCCACGGCCGAGGCGCTGCTGGGCGGTCCCTTGCTGGACGACCGCTGGCTGGAGGTGGTGGCCAGGGCATTTAGGCCAAGGGCCGACGACGGCGCCGAGGTTTCCCTGATCAACGGCCGCCGGGTCAAACTGGATATTTGCCCCTTGGATGGGGAGCCAGGCCAGCTTATCGTCATCTCGGATCTCACCGAAACCCGCACCATGCAAACCCGCATGGCACACCTGCAAAGGCTCTCTTCCCTGGGGCGCATGGTTGCGTCTTTGGCCCACCAGATACGAACGCCCCTGTCGGCGGCCATGCTCTATGCCGGCCAGCTCAACCAGGCGCTGCCTGGCGCCACCCATGACAAGTTCCAGCAAAAGCTGATGGCACGCCTGCGCGACCTGGAAAGCCAGATGAACAATATGCTGCTCTTTGCCAAGAGCGGTGAGCAAAAGGTGGCAGACAAGCTCAAGGTTGGGGAGTTGCTGGCAGAGTTGGAGCAGGCCAGCGAGTCCATGCTGGCCACCCATCAAGGGCAACTGCACATCGACTGCAACTGCCTGGAGGCCCTGGTACTGGGGTCTCAAAGTGCCCTGGTGTCCGCCCTTTCCAACCTGATCCATAACGCCCTGCAAGCCGGTGCCCAGCAGCTTAGGCTGCGGGTTGAGGCCAAGACACCCTGGTTGAGCCTGCAACTGGACGACGACGGCCCCGGCATCGCCGAAGAGCTGCTGTTCAAGGTGGCCGAACCCTTCTTTACCACCAAGAGCCATGGCACCGGCCTGGGCCTGTCTGTGGTGCGTTCCGTGGCCCAGGCTCATGGCGGCCAGCTGCATATGGCCAATGGCCAGCAAGGGGCCCGCATGACCTTGATCCTGCCCCTGTTGGAGGACCCCTCATGACCCGAGTCCTTATCGTCGAAGACGACGCCGCCCTGCGCGAAGCGCTGGTGGACACCCTGGAGTTGGCCGGCTTTGAGGTCAGCGTTGCCGGCAACGGCGAGGAAGCCCTGTTGGCCCTCAAAGAAACCCAGGTGCAATTGGTGGTGTCGGACGTGCAAATGGCCGGCATGGACGGCATGGCGCTGCTGCGGTCCCTGCGAAAAGGCTATCCCGAATTGCCGGTGCTGTTGATGACCGCCCATGCCAAGGTCAACGATGCCGTCGAGGCCATGAAGTTGGGCGCCATCGACTACATGGCCAAGCCCTTTGCTCCCGAAGTGCTGATCAATATGGTCAGCCGCTACGCCCTGGCTGACGTCGAAGCCGACAAAGGTCCGGTGGTGGCTGATCCGCGCAGCCAGTCCTTGCTGAAATTGGCCGCCAAGGTGGCCCGCACCGACGCTACCGTCATGGTGCTGGGGCCCAGCGGTTCCGGTAAGGAAGTGCTGGCCCGCTACGTACACCAGCACTCAAACCGTGCCCAAGGGCCTTTCGTGGCCATCAACTGCGCCGCTATCCCCGACAACATGCTTGAAGCCACCCTCTTCGGTTACGAGAAGGGCGCCTTTACCGGCGCCATCCAGGCTTGCCCGGGGAAATTCGAACAGGCCAACGGCGGTACCCTGCTGCTGGACGAGATAACCGAGATGGATCTTGGCCTGCAAGCCAAACTGTTGCGGGTGTTGCAAGAGCGGGAAGTTGAACGGTTGGGGGGGCGCAAGACCATCAAGCTGGATGTGCGGGTGCTGGCTACTTCCAACCGCGACCTGAAGGAAGCGGTGGCGGAAGGACTTTTCCGCGAAGACCTTTATTATCGCCTCAATGTCTTCCCCCTGAGCTGGCCGTCACTGAAAGACAGACCCGGTGATATCGTGCCCCTGGCCCGCCATCTGCTGGCCCGGCACTGTCAGGGCGTGGTCCCTGAACTCAGTGAAGACGCGGCTTTGCGCCTGGAGCGCCATAGCTGGCCGGGTAACGTCCGTGAGCTCGACAACGTCATGCAAAGGGCACTTATCCTCTGCGAGGATGAGTGTATTTTCGCCGAAAACCTGCTGATCGAGGCGGAAGAGGCGGAAATGCTACCGGCCGCCGAGGGCCTAAATGGTGAACTCAAGGCCCAGGAAGCGCAGATCATCCTCGACACATTGGAAGCCTGCAACGGTTCACGCCAAGCGGTGGCCGAGAAGCTGGGCATCAGCCCCAGGACCTTGCGCTACAAGCTGGCCAGGCTTCGGGACGCAGGAGTCAGCATACCGGCCTGACATTATGGCCCGTCCTTTGCATTGACCCTGCTGGTCAAACCCACAACGACGGAACCTTGACATGAACACCGCTGGTGCAAATTCAGTGATGCTGCAGGAAATGCAGTCCCTTATCCGCGAAGCGCAAGGGCCCCGTGGCAGCCGCGAGCTGCAAGGCCTGAGCCTGGGCAACCCCGAGGGCATGACCACCCGTTCGGTGCAGAGCGACTTTGCCAGCCTGTTCAACCAGGCCCTGGACAAGGTCAACGGCCTGCAGCAGAACTCCGCAGCCAAGCAGACTGCTGTCGAAATGGGTGACCCCAATGTTTCCGTGGCCGACGCCATGATCGCCAGCCAGAAAGCCGGTATCGCTTTCCAGGCCACTGTCCAGGTACGCAACAAGTTGGTTCAAGCGTACCAGGACGTGATGAACATGCCGGTTTAAGGAGCGTTAAGTGGCAAACGAGAACACCCAACTGGCCACGGTAGGTGACACACCTGCCGCGACCCCGGCGCCGGTCCTTGGCAACAACGTTGTTGACGAGGGCGAGCAGAATTTCAATCTGCTGTCGAACCTGGGTAATGCCGATGTGTTGCGTCAAATCAGCCTGGTGCTGGGCCTGGCCATAGGGCTGGCGCTGGTGGTGCTGGTGTTCTTGTGGGCCAAGGCGCCCGAATACCGCCCCTTGGGGCGCATGGAAACCGACGAACTGGTTTCCACCCTGGACTTCCTCGACCAGAACCAGATGACCTACAAGCTCGAGGGCAATACGGTGCTGGTGCCCGAAGGGGATTATCAACGCATCAAGCTGGCCATGACCCGCGCCGGCATGTCCAACAGCCAGGCCACCGGTGACGACATCCTGATGAAGGACATGGGCTTTGGTGTCAGCCAGCGCCTGGAGCAAGAACGCCTCAAGTACAGCCGCGAGCAGCAGCTGGCCCGTGCCGTTGAAGAGCTGTCCGCCGTAAAAAGGGCCAGGGTACTGCTGGCCATCCCCAAAGAATCCGTCTTTTTGCGTGAGCGCCAGGAGCCCTCGGCCACGGTAGTGCTGAGCCTGAACAGGGGCAACAGCCTCAAGCAGGAAGAAGTAGATGCTATCGTCGACATGGTGGCCTCCGCCGTACACGGCATGTCCCCCGAGAAGGTCACGGTGACCGACCAGAACGGCCGCCTGCTCAATTCCGGCAGCCAGAACGCCCTGGCCGCCCGCTCCCGCAAAGAGTTGGAGCTGGAAACCACCCGCGAGAAGCAATACCTCGACAAGATTGACACCATCATGCTGCCGGTGGTGGGCCTGGACAACTACACCGCCCAGGTAGACGTGACCATGGACTTCACCGCCGTGGAGCAGACCCAGAAGCGCTACAACCCCGACCAGCCGTCGGTGCGCTCTGAAATGAAAATGGAAGAAAACCGGGTCGGCAACGTAGCCGGCGGTATCCCTGGCGCCCTGTCTAACCAGCCGCCCATGGACTCCAATATCCCGGAAGACGCCACCAACACGGCGGCCAACCAGGTTAAGACCCCGGGATCCAATCGCTCTGAGAGCACCCGCAACTACGAACTGGACACCACGGTCAGCCATACCCAGCAGCAGGTTGGGGTGGTGGATCGCATGACGGTTTCCGTCGCGGTAGACTACAAGAACCAGGTAGGGGAAGACGGTAACGTTACCAAGGTGCCCCTGACCGACGGCGAGCTGGCCAACATCAAGCGTCTGCTGATGGCGGGCCTGGGTGTCAATCCGGCCCGAGGCGACAGCCTGGAAGTGCTGTCCGTGCCCTTTGCCCGCCCCGACGCCGACCTGAAGATGGACGTGCCCATCTACGAGCAGCCCTGGTTTGCACGGCTGTCCAAGGTGCTGGCCGGCGCCCTTATCATCATCGTGCTGATCTTCGTGGTGGTAAGGCCCCTTATCAAACGCCTGCTCAACCCCAACCAGGGCACCGATCTGGCCCTGGCCGGTGGTGCCTACGGCGACCTGGACCGCGACGCCCTCGATAGCCTGTCCATGGATGATGAGGACGCCCTGGCCACCGGCATCACTATGGTGGGTGGCGTCCAATTGCCGGACCTGCGTAAAGATGAAGAAGTCCTCAAGGCCATTCGTGCCTTGGTGGCCAATGAACCTGAGCTGTCGGCCCAGGTAGTGAAAGGATGGTTGAACCAAGATGGCAAATGACCTGGCCAAAAAAGAGGCCTTTGACGTCAAAAAGCTCAATGGCATCGAGAAGACCGCCATATTGCTGCTGAGCCTCACCGAAGAGGACGCCGCCTCCATACTGCGCCATATGGAACCCAAGCAGGTTCAGAAAGTGGGCATGATGATGGCGTCCATGGAGGATTTCAGCCAGGAGAAGGTGCTGGCGGTGCACAAGCAGTTCATCGAAGACATCCAGCACTACTCGAGCATCGGTTTCGACTCCGAAGACTTTATTCGCAAGGCCCTGAACCACGCCCTGGGTGAGGACAAGGCCAGCGCCCTTATCGACAAGATCATCCTCGGCGGCAATGCCAAGGGCCTGGATTCCCTCAAATGGATGGACGCCCGCCAGGTGGCCGGCATCATCCAGAACGAGCACCCGCAGATCCAGACCATAGTGCTGTCCTACCTGGACCCAGACCAAAGCGCCGAGATTCTGTCCCAGTTCCCCGAGCGGGTGCGCCTTGACCTGCTGATGCGTATCGCCAACCTCGAAGAGGTGCAACCGGCGGCGCTGCAGGAACTGAACGAGATCATGGAAAAGCAGTTCGCCGGCCAAAGCGGTGCCCAGGCAGCCAAGATGGGGGGCCTCAAGGCCGCTGCCAACATCATGAACTACCTGGAAACGGCGGTAGAAAACCAGCTGATGGAAGGCATTCGCGAAACCGACGAAGAACTGAGCCAGCAGATCCAGGACCTGATGTTCGTCTTCGAAAACCTGGCCGAGGTGGACGACAGGGCCATCCAGGCACTGCTGCGCGAAGTGCAGCAGGACACCCTTATCCGCGCCCTCAAAGGGGCCGACGACGTCCTGCGCGAGAAGATGTTCAAGAACATGTCCAAGCGGGCCGCCGACCTTATGCGCGACGACCTGGAAGCCATGGGCCCTATTCGTATCTCCGAGGTGGAAGCCTCTCAGAAAGAGATCCTGGGCATTGCCCGCCGCCTGTCCGATGCCGGCGAGATAGTGCTGTCCGGTGGCGGCGCCGACGAATTCCTCTAAGGGGTAGAGCAAGGTGGTCAAAGAGTACCAGCGCTGGGAAGGCAGTGACTTCACCCCGCCGGAAGCGGACGAGGTGGCCCTGGCGCTGCACATCCACAGACGTAAGCAAAACCCTGAGGCCGAGTCGGAACCCGAACCCAAGCTGCCCCAGGGCATCAGCATTGGTGAACTGGAAGCACTGCGCAGCGACGCCGTGGAAGAAGGCCTGGCCGAAGGCCGCCAGCAAGGCTTGGCCGAAGGCCGTGAGCAGGGCCTGGCCCAAGGTATCGAAGAAGGCCGTGCTCAAGGCTACCAGCAAGGGCTGGAAGAAGGCCTAAAGGCCGGCCAGCAGCAAATTCAGGAAGCGGTGGCCCACTGGCTGGGTCTGGCCGACGAACTGACCGCCCCCCTGGAAGACAAGGACGGGCGTATCGAAGCGCGGCTGGTGATGTTGCTGACCGCCGGCATGCAGGCGGTGCTGGGCCATGAGATCAAGACCGACAAGGACAGCATCCATCATCTTATCCGCCAGGGAATTGACGCCCTGTCGGAAGACGAGACCCTCATCACCATCGAAGTGGCCCCCACCGATGCCCGCCTGCTGCGGGAGCACTACAGCGAGGCCGAACTTAAAGAGCGGCGCTGGAAGCTCCGTGAAGAGCCCACCCTCAAGCATGGTCAATGCCGCATCGAATCTGGCCAGTCCCTGGTGGAGCTGGACCTGCAGGAACGACTGCGGGTGCTGTGCCAGGGATTGCTGCTGGAAGCGGGGCTGAGCGATGACGCCGGTTAAGACCCCCCGCCGGCCCCTCGAGGCCCGCCTGGAGCGCTACGAGCGCCTGCTGCAGGTGCCAAGGCCCGCCGTTGCCGGTCGCCTGGTGCGGGTGGTTGGCCTGGCCCTGGAAGCCCAAGGCTGCCGCGCCCCCATCGGCTCGCTGTGCCGCATCGAAGGCCACAGCCAGGATGTGGAAGCGGAAGTGGTGGGTTTTGGCAACAATACTCTCTATCTGATGCCCAACCAGGACGTGTCCGGCATTCTGCCCGGCGCCCGAGTCACCCCCCTTGGGGTGTCTGCCACCCTGCCGGTGGGCATGAGCCTGCTGGGCCGGGTGGTAGACGGCCTGGGCCGGCCCTTGGACGGCCTTGGGCCGGTGCGGGCCGAAAACCGGGTCGGTTTCAAGGGCCGGCCCCTCAATCCCTTGACCCGCCGCCCCATACGCCAGCCCCTGGATGTGGGGGTGCGCGCCATCAACACCCTGCTCACCGTCGGCCAGGGTCAGCGTATGGGCCTCTTTGCCGGCTCTGGTGTCGGCAAATCCGTGCTCCTTGGCATGATGACCAAGGGCACCAGTGCCGATGTTATCGTGGTCGGCCTGGTGGGGGAACGGGGCCGGGAAGTGCGCGAATTTATCGACGAGATCCTTGGCGAAGAAGGGCGCCGGCGCGCCGTGGTGGTGGCGGCCCCGGCCGATACCAGCCCGCTGATGCGCCTTAAGGCCTGTGAGACGGCCCTGACCTTTGCCGAGTATTTCCGCGACCAGGGCTTGAATGTGCTGTTGCTGGTGGACTCCCTGACCCGTTATGCCCAGGCCCAGCGGGAAATCGCCCTGGCGGTGGGTGAACCCCCCGCCACCAAGGGCTACCCGCCGTCGGTGTTTGCCCGATTGCCGGGCCTGGTGGAGCGGGCCGGTAACGGCGGCGACGGCCAGGGCGGCATCACCGCCTTTTTCACCGTACTCAGCGAAGGGGACGACCTGCAAGACCCAATCGCCGATGCCGCCAGGGCGATACTGGACGGCCATATAGTGCTGTCTAGGGCCCTGGCCGATTCCGGCCACTATCCGGCCATAGACGTGGGGGCCTCGGTGTCGCGGGTCATGCCCCAGGTAACAAGTGAGGCCCACCAGCTGCAGGCCAGGCGGGTTAAATCCCTGTTTGCCGCCTACGAGCAGTCACGGGATCTTATCCAGGTCGGGGCCTACCGCCAGGGCTCGGATCCCAAGGTGGACCTGGCCATTCGCCTCAAAGAACCCATGAACCTGTTCTTGCGCCAGGCCATGCAGGAAGTCTGCCCCTATGACGACTGCCTGCAGGCCCTGGACATGTTGGCCAAGGCCGCAGGGGAGGGCGCATGAGCAAGGCTTTGGGGCTGGTGCTGGACCAGCGCAAGAAAGCCGAAGACCAGGCCCTGGGGCAACTGGCCCAGGCGCGCCAAGCCTTGGCGGCCCTGCAAAACAAGATCAACACCCTGCAGAAGTATCGCAACGACTATCTGCGGGAGATGCAGCACAAGGCCGGCCAAGGCCTGACCGCTGTCAACATGGTGCACTACCAGAACTTTGTGGCCCGCCTCGACAGCGGCCTGGCCGACCTCAACAGCCAGATGACCCAGCATCAACAGGCGGTAGCCGCCCGGGAACAAGGCTGGCGCCAGGCCCACCAAGACACCAAAGCCATCGACCTGCTGCTGGAGCGCAAGGCCAATGAAGCGGCCTTGGCCGGCCAGCGTCGGGAACAGCGTGAGCTCGATGATCTGGTTAACAGGCGTTTTGGAACGCCAATTGCATAAAGCTTGGTATCTGGACGGTACTGGACTTTACCTATGCAAACGTCGGCTGTATCCCATTCTGCTAAATCCCAAGCCCAATCCCAGGCCGGCAGCGCTGCCGACGCCAAGGGCAAGGACGAGTTTGCCAACCTCTTTGGCCAGGCTCTGGTCGAGGGCGGCAAAAGCCTGCCGGCCGAGGCTGCTCAAGCCAAAGGCAAACAGGACCAGGCCGGTGATGACGTCCCCAAGGTGGATGCCAAGGATAAGGAAGACGGCGACGCCCTGCTGACCCTGGTAGCCAGTGCCCAGCAGCAGTTGCAACAAGACGACAAGGTAGGGCTGCCAAAGGATGGGGCCGATGTTGAGGCGGCTGGCGACAGCAAAGTCGGTACTTTGCTGGCAGGGGAGCTTAAAGGTGCCAAAGGCACTGACCAGTCCATGCTGGCCGAGGCTACCGGCGACAAAAAGCTGACAGTCCCGGAAGAAGTCGCTGAGGCCGACACCGAGACCACCCCGAAAACGCCGGAGCTGAGCCAGGCCAAGGCCGAGGCCTTATCCAAGCAAGCGCTCTTTGACCAGCAGGCGGTGGCCCCTGACAATGTCGCGGCGGCTGAGCTCGCCGAGGAAGGGGACACCCAAGCCCAAGAGGCTCCACAGCCTCAGCTGCTGGCCAAAGGCACAGATCAGGCGCCCGCCGATAAGGCTGCGCCTCAGCCCCAGGTCGCTGCCGCCAACCCAGACAAGGGGGCTGCCCCTGAGGCTGGCCCGCGCCAGGCCGCTGCCGACCTTGCCCAATCCCAAGTCACACCACAGTCTGAGCTTCAAAAGGTCGCCACTACTACAGAGGAACCTGCCAAGGCCCTGGCAGGCTTGGTGACGCAGGCCGCAGCGCCCAAGGGGCAGGGCAAGGCCGTTGCCGGTGATACAAAGGCAACCGCCACCAAGGTGGATGCCAATCTGGTGGCCAGCGCAGAGCCCAGTGATATGGCCAGCCCTGAGCTGGAGCCGGCCCTGGCCGCCGCCCAGCCCGAGCTGAAACCGGCTCAACAGGGCCAGGGCGCGCCCAGCCTGGCTGACGGCAACCTGGTACAGACCACGGCCGTGCACCACAAACTGGATGGCAGTGCCCCTGTTACCCAGCAGGACCAGCCCAAGGAGGCGGCCAGCAAGGAAGCCTTGGTGCCTCAGCAACGCTTTAATGAAGCCTTGGCCGATAAGGTCAATGTGATGTTGTCCAAGAACCTGCGTCACGCGGAGATCCAACTGGATCCCCCTGAGCTTGGCAGCTTGATGATCCGGGTCCAGGTGCATCACCAGGACGCCCAGGTTCAGTTCCAGGCCAGCCATGCCCAGACCCGCGAATGGCTGCAAGACGCCATGCCCAGGCTCAAGGACATGATGGCCGAGAACGGTTTTAACCTGGCTGACGGCCAGGTCCGCGACCAAGGCAACGGCGGCGATGGCCGCCAGGCCCAGGGTGACAACCAGGGCCTGGCCAAGGGCTGGGGCGATGAGGGCAGTGAAGAAGCCCTGCCGTATCGCTATGAATTAACCAGCGACGGCCTGGTCGACGCCTACGCCTGACAGGGCAGCTAAGGTAAAGTAGGGACCCACTCAGGTCAGGAAGCGGAAAATGGCACAAGAATTGGAACTCGAACCCCTGGACGCAGCCAAGGGTGGCAAGAAAAAGCTGATCATCATCATAGTGGCGGCCCTGCTGGTGCTGGGCATAGGTGGTGGCGTGGCAGCCTGGCTCCTGTCCGGTGATACGGCCCCGGCCGAAGCCGAGACGGCCGAAGCGGCGCCGGCACCGTCGGAAGGGGAAGCCCTGTACGTGGCCCTGCCCCAGCCCTTCGTTTTTAACGTACCGGGCGACAAGCGCCCCCGTTTGGTGCAGATCACCGTGCAGGTGATGGTGCGTGGCCAAACCAACGAAGGCAAGGTCAAGCAGCATCTGCCCCTGGTGGAAAGCGTGCTGTTGCAGACCTTCAGCCAATTTAGCGAAGACCAGTTGGCCACCAGCCAGGGTCGGGAAACATTGCGAACCACGGCCCAACAGGCGGTGGATGACGCCCTCACCCAGGTGACGGGCTCGCAGGTGATAGAGCGGGTGCTCTTCACCGGCTTTATCATGCAGTAAACAGGAGGCAAGGTGACCGATCTGCTGTCACAAGACGAAATTGACGCCCTGCTGCATGGGGCGGATGACGTCGAAGAGGAAGTGCCCGGTCTGGAGGTAGAAGACGTATCCCAATACGACTTTTCCTCCCAGGACCGCATCGTCCGGGGCCGGATGCCGACCCTGGAGATCGTTAACGAGCGCTTCGCCCGTCATATGCGCATCAGCCTGTTCAACATGATGCGCCACCCGGCAGAGGTCTCCATCAACGGCGTACAGACCATGAAGTTCGGCGAGTACGTCCATACCCTGTTCGTACCCACCAGCTTGAACATGGTGCGTTTCAGGCCCCTCAAGGGAACGGCCCTTATCACCCTCGAAGCGCGCCTGGTGTTTATCCTGGTGGACAACTTCTTCGGTGGCGATGGCCGTTTTCACGCCAAGATTGAAGGGCGGGAGTTCACACCCACCGAGCGGCGCATCATCCAGATGCTGCTCAAACTGGTATTCGAGGATTACACCGAGGCCTGGGCCCCGGTGATGGACGTGGCCTTCGAGTACCTGGATTCTGAAGTGAACCCCACCATGGCCAACATCGTGTCGCCCACCGAGGTGATAGTGGTGTCGTCCTTCCATATCGAATTGGAAGGGGGCGGCGGCGATTTCCACATTGCCATGCCGTACTCCATGCTCGAGCCTATCCGCGAACTGCTCGATGCCGGTGTCCAGTCCGACAAGGAAGACACCGACCACCGCTGGTCCAAGGCGCTGCGAGACGAGCTGATGGACGTGCCTGTGGATGTCCGCGCCAAGCTGCTGGACACCCAGCTTAGCCTGCGCCAGATGATGGAATTGAAGGCCGGCGACATACTGGCGGTGGACATGCCGGAACACCTGACGCTGTTCGTTGAAGATCTGCCGACCTTCCGCGCCCAGATGGGGCGCAGCGGCGAAAAAGTGGCGGTCAAGGTGACCGAGAAGCTCAAACGCCCAAGGTCCGCCAAGGCGGAAATGCACAACATTACCCGGCGCGGGGTGCGCATTGACAACATCTCCGGGCTGGAAGAATTAGAAACCGATCTTGAAGGGGAAGTCGATGGTCTCTGAAGACGAACAAAAATTGGCCGACGAGTGGGCCGAGGCCATGGCCGAACAAGTCGAGCCGGAAGCCGTTGAACTGGAAGAGTTTAACGAAGATGATAAGGTGGAGCTGAGCGCCGAAGAAAAGCGCAAGCTGGACGCCATTTTGGATATTCCCGTCACTATTTCCATGGAAGTGGGGCGCTCCAAGATCACCATCCGCAACCTGCTGCAATTGAACCAGGGCTCGGTGGTGGAGCTGGACCGGGTGGCCGGTGAGCCGCTGGATGTGCTGGTCAACGGCACCCTTATTGCCCACGGCGAAGTGGTGGTGGTGAACGACAAGTTCGGTATCCGCCTGACCGACGTCATCAGCCAGCAGGAAAGGATCAAGAAACTCAAATGATGTCCTGGCTATATGGTGCGGCGAGCCTCGCTGCCGACCAAACCCCCATGGTCAATCCCACCGACAAGCTTGGCACCCTGGTGCTGAGCCTGGTGGGGGTGGTGGTACTGCTGGTGGGGCTCTTGTATTTCGCCCGGCGCCACATGCCCCAATTCAAGGCCGGCCCCATCAAGATAGTGGCCCAGCAACAACTGGGTGCCCGCTCCCGGCTGCTGCTGGTGGAAGTGGGCCAGGAACAGATGCTGATCTCGGTCAGCGGTACCGATGTTCGCCTGATCAAGGCCCTGGACAACCCAGTCAAGGAGAACGGGTGAAACGCTGGATGCTCTGGGGGCTGTTGCTGCTCCCCTGTTTGTCATTTGCCAATCCCATCATGCCCACCGGTGCCATGCCGGCGGTGACCGTCACCACAGGCCCGGACGGCGGCCAGGAATACAGCATCACCCTGCAGGTGTTGCTGTTGATGACCCTGCTGACCTTTATCCCTGCCATCTTGATGATGATGACCGCCTTCACCCGCATCGTGGTGGTGCTGGGCATACTGCGCCAGGCCCTGGGCTTGCAGCAGGTACCCAGCAACCAGGTGATACTGGGCATTTCCCTGTTCATGACCTTCTTTGTGATGAGCCCGGTGTTCGACAAGATATACAACGACGCCGTGCAGCCCTATGCCCGTGAGGAAATGACCTTCCAGCAGGCCCTGGACGAAGCCCAGAAGCCCCTCAAGGGCTTTATGCTCAAACAGACCCGGGAAACCGACGTCAAGACCTTTGCCGGTATGGCCGGTATCGACAGCTTCGACAGCCCCGATGCCATTCCCATGCGTATCCTGATCCCGGCTTTTGTCACCTCCGAGCTTAAAACCGCTTTCCAAATCGGCTTCATGCTCTTTATTCCGTTCCTGATCATCGATTTGGTGGTGGCCTCGGTACTGATGGCCATGGGTATGATGATGCTGTCACCGATGATCGTCTCCTTGCCGTTCAAGCTGATGCTGTTCGTGCTGGTGGACGGTTGGAACCTGATCTTGGGGACCCTGGCCAGGAGCTTCTAGATGACACCGGAACAGTTTGTTGATCTCTTCCGCGACGCCCTCTACCTGGTGCTGATCATGGTGGCCGCCATCATGATCCCCGGGCTTATCGTCGGCCTTATCGTGTCCATCTTCCAGGCGGCCACCTCCATCAACGAACAAACCCTGTCCTTCCTGCCCAGGCTCTTGGTGACCATTATCACCTTGATTGCCCTGGCCCACTGGCTGACCCGGCTGATGATGGATTACTTCTTCGAGCTGGTGCAGCAGATCCCCATGGTTCTGCAATGACCTTTTCCGTCGACCAGTTGCTCGACTGGCTCGCCGCCTATGCCTGGCCCTTTGTGCGCATCAGCGCCACCCTGACCGCCATGGTGGCCTTCGGCACCCAGTTGATGCCAAGGCGGGTCAGGGTGCTGTTGACCCTGGCCATAGCCCTGGTGGTGGTGCCCACCCTGCCACCCATGCCCAACGAGACCCTGTTTTCCATCAAGGGCATGCTGATCACCGGCCTGCAGGTGGTGGTGGGGCTGGCCATCGGCTTTATCACCCAGATGGTGATGCAGATCCTGGTGCTGGCCGGCTCCATTATCGCCATGCAGTCGTCCCTGGGCTTTGCCGCCATGGTCGACCCGGTGTCCGGGCAGCAGACCCCTGTGGTGTCCCAGCTGTTTCTGATGCTGGCCACCTTGCTGTTTTTTGCCTTGGATGGCCACCTGTGGTTGCTGCAGATGCTGCACATGAGTTTTTTCCTGGTGCCGGTGGGGGTGGACGGTATCCAACTGCCCAATTACCAGGTAATAAGCGGTTTTGGCACCACCCTCTTTGCCAGCGGCCTGTCTATGGCCATTGCCGAAGTCATCGCCCTACTGCTGATCAACATCACCTTCGGCTACATGACCCGAGCCGCGCCTCAGCTCAATATCTTTACCATCGGCTTTCCCATCATCATGTTGTCGGGATTGCTGTTCTTGTGGATCACCGCCGCCAACCTGCTGGATCATTTCATGCAGGCCTGGCGTGATGGCCAAGGGGCCATCTGCACGCTCTTAAGGACCAGTTGCTGATGGCCGAAGAGCAAGCAGGGGAACGCACAGAAGAGGCGACACCCAAACGAAAACAGCAGGCCAGGGAAAAAGGCCAGCTACCCCGCTCCAAAGACTTGGCCGGGGCCGTTGGGCTATTGGGAGGGGTGATCGCCCTGATGTGGTTCGGCACCTGGCTGGGCCAGAATCTGATGGGGGTGATGAATGCCTCCATGGACTTGCAGCGCGATACCCTCTTTGACTTTGACAAACTGCTCACCCACCTGGGGGGCGTGGTCTGGGGCGTACTGTGGCCGACCCTGCTGCTGCTGGGGGCCATGTTCCTGATGAGCCTGATAGGCTCGGTGCTGTTGGGGGGCTTTAACTTCTCCGGCCAGGCCATGGCCCCCAAGTTCAGCAAACTCAGCCCCCTGAACGGTTTCAAGCGGATGCTGGGTACCCAGGCCCTGGCAGAGCTGCTCAAATCCCTTGCCAAGTTTTTCGTTATCGGCGGCACCGCCTGGCTGCTGTTGGCTGGCGTCTTTGAAAGGGTGTTGGCCCTGGCCGGCGAACCGGTAGACGGCGCCATTATCGATGGCCTCAAGATCCTGCTGTGGCTGTGCCTGGCCCTCTGTACCCCCTATGTGATCATCGGTCTTATCGATGCCCCCTTCCAGCTGTGGCAATACAACAAGCAGCTGAAGATGACCAAGCAGGAGATCAAGGACGAGTACAAGGACGCCGAGGGTAAGCCCGAGGTGAAAAGCAAGATCCGCCGCATGCAGATGCAGATGGCCAGTCGCCGCATGATGGCCAAGGTGCCGGAAGCCGACGTCATCATCACCAACCCCACCCATTACGCCGTGGCCCTGCGCTACGACCAGAGCAAGGACAACGCCCCCACGCTGCTGGCCAAGGGGGTGGATGAAGTGGCCGCCCACATCCGTGACATTGGCAACGCCCACAACATCACCATGCTGCGCTCGCCCTTGTTGGCCAGAGCCCTGTATTACAACGGCGAGCTGGATAAACCCATCCCCGACGGCCTCTTTGTGGCGGTGGCCCAGGTACTGGCCTACGTCTACCAGCTGCGGCTGTGGAAGCGGGGCAGGGGCACCAGGCCCAAGGGCCTGCCTACCGAGGTGCCGGTACCGCCGGAATTCCGGCACTTCTAACCTAGCCTTTTGTTATTAAAAGTCTTTTTTAATTGGCCTGGACTTTGCTTGCCTGGCGCTATCCTCCTCTAGAGCGTCAAGGCATGGCTGTTGCGAACTGGCAAAATGTCCTTCTGAACATCAAATCCGCCAAGGGCTCCCTGGCCAAAGGGCTGGGGGCACCGCTGCTGGTATTGGCCACCCTGGCCATGGTGGTGCTGCCCATGCCACCTTTGCTGCTGGATGTGCTGTTTTCTTTCAATATTTCTTTGTCTCTGGTGGTATTGCTGGTCTGTATCTATGCCGGTAGGCCCCTGGATTTTGCCGCCTTCCCGACCGTGCTGCTGGTGGCCACCCTGCTGCGTCTGGCCTTGAACGTGGCCTCCACCCGGGTGGTGCTGCTCGAGGGCCATAACGGCGCCGGCGCCGCCGGCCAGGTGATCGAGTCCTTCGGCTCCGTGGTTATCGGCGGCAACTATGCCGTGGGCCTGGTGGTCTTTGCCATCCTTATCATCATCAACTTCGTGGTGGTCACCAAAGGTGCCGGCCGTATCTCAGAGGTGAGTGCCCGCTTTACCCTGGACGCCATGCCCGGTAAGCAGATGGCCATCGATGCCGATTTGAACGCCGGTATCATCAACCAGGACGAGGCCCGCAAGCGCCGTAAGGAAGTGACCAGCGAGGCCGACTTCTACGGGGCCATGGACGGTGCCTCCAAGTTCGTCAAAGGGGATGCCATCGCCGGTATCCTTATCCTCTTTATCAACGTCATCGGCGGCTTTGTGATTGGCATGGTCCAGCACAACCTGCAGTTCGGTGACGCCGTGCAGATCTATACCCTGCTCACCATAGGTGACGGCCTGGTAGCCCAGATCCCGTCACTGCTGTTGTCGGTGGCGGCCGCCATCATGGTCACCCGGGAAAATACCGACGGCGACATGGGCAGCCAGCTGCTGACCCAGATGTTCGACAGTCCCAAGGCCCTTTACATTGCTGCCGGCATCCTGGTGGTGATGGGCCTGGTGCCGGGCATGCCCCATTTTGCCTTCCTGCTGCTCGGTGCCCTTTGTGGCTACGGCGCCTGGTACCAGCACAAGCGGCGCCAGAAACAGGTGGCCGAGGCGGCTGCGGCACCACCGGCCAAGGCCGGGGAAGTGCTGCCTCCCGAACAGCGGGAGCTGGGCTGGGACGACGTGCAGCCGGTGGATACCATAGGCCTGGAAGTGGGTTATCGCCTGATCCCGCTGGTAGACAAGGCCCAGGGCGGCGAGCTGTTGTCGCGCATCAAGGGGGTGCGCAAGAAGCTCAGCCAGGACCTTGGCTTTTTGGTGCCGCCTGTGCATGTGCGTGACAACCTGGAACTGGAACCCAACACCTATCGCATCACCCTGATGGGGGTGGCGGTGGGGGAAGCCGATATTCGCGGCGATCGGGAGCTGGCCATCAACCCCGGCCAGGTCTTTGGCAAAGTCGACGGCATTCCCACCCTGGAGCCGGCTTTTGGCCTGGAAGCCTACTGGATCACCCCATCCCAGCGTGACCATGCCCAGAGCCTGGGCTATACCGTAGTGGACGCGGCCACGGTAGTGGCCACCCACTTGAGCCAGTTGTTGTCCAACAACGCGGCGCAGCTGCTGGGGCACGAGGAAGTGCAGAACCTGCTGGATATGCTGTCCAAGAAAACCCCGAAACTGGTGGAAGGCCTTATTCCGGACATCATGCCCCTGGGCATTTTGGTCAAGGTGCTTCAGAACCTGCTGCACGAAGGGGTACCCATTCGCGATATGCGTACCCTGGTGCAGACCATGGTGGAGTACGGGCCCAAGTCCCAGGATGCCGACGTGCTGACGGCCGCCGCCCGTATCGCCACCAAGCGCCTGCTGGTTCAAGAGATCTTCGGCAACACCACGGAACTGCCCGTCATAACTTTGTCACCAGAGTTGGAACAGATGTTGCATCAGACCCTGCAAGCCGGTGGCGAAAACGCCGGACTGGAGCCAGGCCTTGCCGAACGTCTGCAACAGTCTCTGGAAAACGCCGCCAATCAACAAGAAATGAATGGTCAGGCAGCGGTGCTGCTGACATCCGGGGTACTCCGTGGCTCCCTGGCCCGCTTCGTCAAATATTCGATACCGGGCTTGAGAGTGCTGTCTTACCAGGAAGTACCGGATGACAAGCAGATCCGTATTGTCAGCAGCGTCGGTAGCGGAGGCTAAGGCCAGTGAAAATCCATCGCTTTTTTGCCAAAGACATGCGTACCGCCTTGGCCGAGGTCAAGGACACCCTGGGGTTGGACGCCGTGATCCTGTCCAACACCAAGGTCAATGGTGGTATCGAGATCGTGGCCGCCGTGGATACCGAGCGCAGCCTGCAAGAGTCCCCTGTACGCAGCAGCCGGATCGGCGAACGTGAATTACCTGAAGACAGGGTCACCCTGTCTGCCGGCCCCCAGCGCCAGGCCTTTGTGTCCGAACCCCGGCGTAAAACCGCCCCGGTGATGAACTGGGACTGGCAGGCCAAAGAGCAGGAAAGCCGTGCCGGCAGCCTGCCCGAATGGTCCCGCAATTTTGCCAAGCACAGCCCGGCGCCTGAAGGCGAGTCTTTCCAGGCCGAGACCGTCAAGAAGGTGACGCTCAACGAGCTGTCAGACGAAGTGCAAAGCCTGCGCGAGCTGCTGGAACACCAGCTGTCCGGTTTGCGCCATGACGTCAAGGCCCGCCGCCAGCCGGTGCGGACCCTGCTGGAAGAACGCCTGGTGAACATGGGCTTCCCGGCGGCGCTGGCCGAAGAGCTGGTGGCGCCCATGCCCGAAGCCCTGGGAGCCAACGACGGTTGGAAATGGGTAAGGGTGCAGCTGAAAAAGCGCATCCATACCACTGAAAACAGCATTTTGCGTAAAGGCGGTGTGGTGGCCATGATGGGCCCCACCGGGGTCGGCAAGACCACCACCATCGCCAAATTGGCCGCCCACTATGCCCTTAAGCATGGTGCCGACGAAGTGGCCCTGGTCAGTACCGACACCTACCGTATCGGTGCCCACGACCAGTTGGCCACCTACGGGCGCATCATCGGCTGCCCGGTCAAGGTGGCCAAAGACGCCGAAGAATTGGAAGACGTGCTGTATCAACTGCGTAACCGCTCTTTGGTACTGATTGATACCGCCGGCCTTGGCCAGCGTGACTTGCGCCTGAGCCAGCAGCTGACCACCCTGGTGCAGGCCGGGCAGGTGCCCATACAGCGTTACCTGGTATTGTCGGCCACCAGCCAGATGCGGGTGCTCAGCGACGCCGTGAACCGTTTTTCTCAGGTGCCTTTGGACGGCCTGGTACTGACCAAGCTGGACGAGACCCTGAGTCTGGGCGAAGCCTTGGGCTTGGCCATACAAAATGCCCTGCCGATCGGGTATCTTACGGACGGTCAACGCGTCCCAGAGGATCTGCAGGTAGCGCAACAGGACAACCTGCTTGAGCGTGCTCTGGCACTTTTTGTGGGCGGGGCCGCAGCTTGAGCTGTGGCGACAAGTAAAATAAGGAACACCCATGGATCAAGCGAGCGGCTTGAGGCAAATGAAGCGCCAAAGCATTACCAAAGTGGTAGCCGTGACCGGCGGTAAAGGCGGTGTCGGCAAGACCAACGTCTCTATCAATACCGCAGCAGCCCTGGCCCAGGCCGGGCAGCGGGTACTGCTGTTGGATGCCGACCTGGGCCTGGCCAACGTTGACGTACTGTTGGGCCTGCGGGTCCAAAAGAACCTGTCCCACGTGTTGGCCGGCGAGTGCGAACTAAAAGACGTACTGCTGGAAGGGCCTGGCGGCTTCAAGATAGTGCCTGCTACCTCCGGCACCCAGTCCATGGTGGAACTGACCCCGGCCGAGCACGCCAGCCTGATCCGCGCCTTTAGCGAGCTGGATGAAGAGTTCGATGTGCTTATCATCGATACCGCCGCCGGTATCTCGGACATGGTGCTGAGCTTCTCGCGGGCCGCCCAGGACGTGATGGTGGTAGTGTGCGACGAGCCCACCTCCATCACAGACGCCTACGCCCTTATCAAGATCCTGTCCCGCGATTTTGGCCTCTTTCGCTTCAAGATCGTCGCCAACATGGTGCGCAGCCTCAAAGAAGGCCAGGAACTCTTTACTAAGCTTTCCCGGGTGACGGACCGTTTTCTTGATGTGGCCCTGGAACTGGTGGGCACAGTCCCCTTCGATGAACATGTACGCCAGGCAGTGCGCAAGCAGAAGCTGGTGGTGGACGTCTTTCCCCGGGCACCGGCCTCGGTGGCCTTCAAGGCCCTGGCCTCCAAGGTCATGACCTGGCCTATTCCCAGCCGTCCGGGCGGGCACGTTGAATTTTTCCTAGAGCAATTGATCGGCGACAAATCTCATGTCGGGAGCGAGCAAGATACTGAATAAGAATCCCTATGGTGAGCAGCGGGAAAGCCAACTGGTTGCCCGCCATGCCGAACTGGTTCGGCGTATTGCCCACCATTTGCTGATGCGCCTGCCCCCCTCGGTGCAGCTGGATGATCTTATCCAGGCCGGGATGATGGGGCTTATTGAAGCGTCGCGTAACTTCGACGGTTCAAAAGGCGCCAGCTTCGAAACCTACGCCGGTATCCGCATCCGTGGCGCCATGCTGGATGAAATCCGCCGAGGCGACTGGGTGCCGCGCAGCGTGCACCGCAACGCCAGGGCCATCAGCGACGCCATCGGTGAAGTGGAGCGGGAAACGGGCCAGGAGGCCCGAGACCTGGAAGTGGCCAGCAAGCTCAACGTCAGTGTCGACGACTACCACAAGATGCTCAACGACGTGAACTGTGGCCGCCTGGTGGCCATGGAAGACTTGGGTGTCAGTGATGATATCCTGGCGCCCGACGACTCCCAGCGCCCGGACTTGCACCACCACAAAGGCCGTTTCCAACAGGAATTGGCCGAGGCTCTGAAAAAACTCCCTGAGCGTGAAGCCATAGTGCTGTCGCTTTATTACGAAGAGGAACTCAACCTCAAGGAGATTGGCGCCGTTTTAGGTGTGAGTGAATCACGGGTTTGCCAGATCCATGGCCAGGCCATGTCCCGCCTTAAAGGGCGGTTGATGGAATGGCATCAGGACAGCAACATTATTTAAGTAATGGTCAACAGCGCCGATACAGATTCAGCTAAGGCAGCTTAGGCTTCGTTGGAGGAAGCATTGGACAAGAACATGAAGATCCTCATCGTGGACGACTTTTCCACGATGCGCCGTATCATCAAGAACCTCATGCGCGATCTGGGCTTCAACAACTGTCATGAAGCTGATGATGGCAACACGGCTTTGCCGATGCTGCAAAACGGTGATTTCGACTTCGTCATCACCGACTGGAACATGCCTGGCATGCAGGGGATTGACCTTCTCAAGGCCATTCGTAACGATGACAAACTCAAGCACCTGCCGGTGCTGATGGTCACCGCCGAAGCCAAACGTGAACAGATCATCACGGCCGCTCAGGCCGGGGTTAACGGTTACGTTGTCAAACCCTTTACTGCCGCCACCCTCAAAGAAAAACTCGACAAGATCTTTGAGCGGATGGGTTAAGGAAGGTCCATGACTGAGCGCCAAAAAACCGCCATCACCCTGGAGCAGGCCAGACAACTGGTTGCCTACCTGGAGGCGGGCCAGGAACAAGAGGCCGAAGCGGTGCTTCGGGAGATGGCGGTCGCCGCCAACACAGAACTCTTTTCCCAGGTGGGCAAGCTGACCCGGGAATTGCACAGCTCCCTGTTGGAGTTCCAGCAAGACCCTAGGCTGGCCACGTTGGCGACTCAGGACATTCCCGATGCCAAGGACAGGTTGATGCATGTCATCACCATGACCGAATCGGCCGCCAACACCACCATGGACGCCGTTGAGTCCTGCCTGCCGGTCACCGACCGGCTGGTAGAAACCATCGACGGCATGACCCCGGCCTGGCGGCGGCTGATGGAGCGGGAGATGAGGGTAGGCGAGTTCAAGACCCTGGTCCATGAACTCGACGCCTTTTTGGCCAATTCCAAAGTGGAGGCCGACCAGTTGCGTAACTCCCTGACCGAGGTGCTGATGGCCCAGGGTTATCAGGATCTTACCGGCCAGATCATCCGCCGGGTGATCGAACTGGTACGGGAAGTGGAAGAGCGGCTGGTGAGCCTGGTGGCCATGTTCGGCCAAACCCAGGCGGCGCCGGAGCGCAAATCCGGCACCGAAGCCGAAGGCCCCATCCTCAATCCCGAGCTGCGGGACGATGTGGTCAAAGGGCAGGACGACGTGGACGACCTGCTGTCCAGTTTGGGTTTCTAAAGGAGCTGATTGATGAGCTTCGAGTTGGACGAAGACATCCTGCAGGACTTTCTGGTCGAGGCCGGAGAGATCCTGGAACTACTCTCAGAGCAGCTGGTGGAGCTGGAAAAGCGCCCCCAAGACAGTGATCTGCTCAACGCCATCTTCCGTGGCTTCCATACCGTCAAAGGCGGCGCAGGCTTTTTGGGCCTGGCCAACCTGGTGGACGTTTGCCACGGTGCCGAGAACGTCTTCGACCTGCTGCGCAATCATCAGCGCCAGGTAAATGCCGAACTGATGGATGTGGTGCTGTCCGCTCTGGACACCATCAATGAGATGTTTACCCAGATCCAGGACCGCATCATTCCTGGCCCTGCCGACCAGCAGCTGCTGGACGATCTGCATCGCATTTGCGACGACAATTACAGCCCGGCTGCCTCAGCAGAGGCGGCCAGCACTGCGGCCGAGCCCGAAGTGGCACCGGCCCAGGAGCCCATTGCCGAAGTGTCAGAAGCGGGCAACGGCGGCGGCATAGACGAAATCACCGACGACGAATTCGAACGTCTGCTCGACGAGCTGCACGGCACCAGTAAGGGCCCCTCCACCGACGTGGTAGCCGAAGCGCCAGCAGCCCCTGTTGCCGCTGCCCCGGCCGCTAACGGTGACGAGATCACCGACGACGAATTTGAAGCGCTGCTGGACCAGCTTCATGGCAAGGGCCAGTTCACCGGTGCCGTTGACGAACCCGAGGCACCCAAAGCCGAGGCTCCCAAGGCTGCTGGTGACGCGCCCAAAACCGAGGCGCCGGCCGGTAAAGACAAAGAGCTTATCCAGGACGACGAATTCGAAGCCCTGCTCGATGAGCTGCACGGCAAAGGCAAGGGGCCCTCTGTGGAAGGGGCTGCCCCGGTGCCTGCGCCCAAGGCCAGCGCCCCAGCGCCCAAGGCTGCCCAGCCGGCACCGGCCCCTGGCAGTAATGCCCAAGCCAGTGCCCCGGCAGCGGCCCCCGCCGCCCAGGCCGAGACCACGGTCCGGGTCGACACCAAGAAGCTCGACGAAATCATGAACATGGTTGGCGAGCTGGTGCTGGTGCGTAACCGCCTGCTGTCCATCGGCCTCAATGCCGATGATGACGAGCTGTCCAAGGCCGTGGCCAACCTGGATGTGGTGACTGGTGACCTGCAAGGCGCCGTGATGCAGACCCGGATGCAGCCCATCAAGAAGGTCTTTGGCCGCTTCCCCCGGGTGGTGCGCGACCTGGCCCGCAGCCTGAAAAAAGACATCAACCTCGAACTGGTTGGTGAAGAGACCGATCTGGACAAAAACCTGGTAGAGGCCCTGGCCGATCCCCTGGTCCACCTGGTGCGTAACGCCGTCGACCACGGTGTCGAAATGCCTGAAGACCGGGTCAAGAAGGGCAAGTCTCGCACCGGTACCATAGTGCTGTCCGCCAGCCAGGAAGGGGATCACATACTGCTGTCCATCACCGACGATGGCGCCGGTATGGACCCGGAAAGGCTCAAGTCCATCGCCATCGACCGTGGGGTCATGGACGCCGATGCCGCCGGTCGCCTGTCCGACGAAGAAGCCTACAACCTGATTTTTGCCCCGGGTTTCTCCACCAAGAAGGAGATCTCCGATATCTCCGGCCGTGGTGTGGGCATGGACGTGGTCAAAACTAAGATCAGCCAGCTCAACGGCTCGGTACACATCGATTCTTCCCTGGGTGAAGGTACCCGCCTGACCATCAAGGTGCCTTTGACCCTGGCCATACTGCCGACCCTGATGGTGTTGGTGGGCAAGCAGACCTTTGCCTTCCCCCTGGCCACCGTCAACGAGATCTTCCACCTGGATCTGTCCCAGACCAACGTGGTGGACGGCCAGCTCACCGTCATCGTCCGGGAAAAAGCGATACCGCTTTTCTACCTGGACCATTGGCTGGTGCGGGGCGGCTCCCGCCGCGAACGCCGCAAGGGCCAGGGCCATGTGGTTATCATCCAGCAGGGCACCCTGCAGGTGGGCTTCGTGGTGGATGGCCTGATCGGCCAGGAAGAAGTGGTGATCAAGCCGCTGGGGCAGATGCTGCAAGGCACCCCTGGCATGGCAGGGGCCACCATCACTTCCGACGGCGGCATTGCCCTGATATTGGATGTTCCGGCACTATTAAAACGCTACGCCCGTAAGATGTAAGGGGATTACCCAGCTATGCCGATTCGCGTTTTGGTGGTAGATGACTCCAGCTTTTTCCGCCGCCGGGTGTCCGAGATCCTTGAATCGGACGCCGGTGTGCAGGTCATCGACACTGCCATCAACGGTAAGGACGCCGTTCAAAAGGCCAAAGATTTGCGGCCTGACGTGATCACCATGGATATCGAGATGCCTGTTATGGACGGCATCTCGGCGGTCCGCGAGATCATGCTTGCCAATCCCACCCCCATATTGATGTTCTCCTCTTTGACCCATGATGGCGCCAAGGCCACTCTTGATGCCTTGGATGCCGGCGCCCTGGACTTTTTGCCCAAGCGTTTCGAGGACATCGCTAAGGACCGCAACGACGCCGTCGCTACCTTGCTGACCCGGGTTAAGACCCTGGCTAATCGCCGAGGCCTTAGCCTGATCAAGGCCCGCCAGCTGCGCAGCGCCTCGACGCCGACCATTGCCAAGCCGGAACCGGCCCCGGCGCCGCTCCGTTCCGAACACAGCAGGGAAAGCGCAGCGCCGCCGCCAAGGCGCCGCCGCTCCACCCCCTACAAGCTGCTGGCCATCGGTTGCTCCACCGGCGGCCCGGTGGCATTGCAGCAGATCCTTACCCGCCTGCCGGGTAACTTTCCGCTGCCCATCATCCTTATCCAGCACATGCCGGGCACCTTTACCTCGGCCTTTGCTCAGCGCCTCAACGGCCTTTGCCAGATCACCGTCAAGGAAGCCGAGAACGGCGACCGGCTCCAGGCCGGTACCGCATACCTGGCGCCGGGCGGCAAACAGATGCTGGTGGAAGGTGCCGCCAGTGCCATGCGCCTGAAGGTGACCGAAGGCCCAGAATCCCTGGTCTACAAGCCGTCCGTTGACATCACCTTTGCCTCCGCCGCCAAGGTCACCGGCGACGTCTTGTCGGTGATCCTCACCGGCATGGGGGCCGATGGCCGCGACGGCTCGCGCCTGCTCAAGGCCCAGGGTGCCACCCTTTTTGCCCAGGACGAAGCCAGCTGCGTGGTCTACGGCATGCCCCAGGCGGTGACCGCCGCCGGCTTGACCGACGAGTCCATCAGCCTGGAGCGCATCGCCGGGCGTATCCTGGCCGAGATAGGTCATGGATAGGTTAGCCCTGCCGGCAGTGCTGCTGGGCCTGGGAGTGATAGCCCTGGCCCTCTGGCTCGAAGGCGGCCACCTGCAAAGCCTGATGAACGGCCCGGCAGTGCTGATCGTGGTGGGCGGTTCCTTTATTGCCACCCTGGTGCAAAGCCCCTGGGGCCGTTTTACCCGCTGGCTGGACTTGTGCCGCTGGCTGGTAACGCCGCCCCGTCAGGATCTTGACGCCCTGTCGGACAACCTCCAGTACTGGAGCCAGCAGTGCCGTAACCAGGGCCTGCTGGCCCTGGAAAACGCCTCTGAGAGTTACCCCGAACCCTTTGTGCGCAAAGGCTTGCAGTTGCTGGTGGACGGTGCGCCGCCAGAGCAGATCCGCGAGATGCTGGAAAGCGATCTCTATCTGCAACAGGACAGTGACTACAAGGCGGCCGACGTGTTCCAGATGATGGGTGGCTATGCCCCCACCATGGGCATTCTTGGCGCCGTGCTGGGGCTTATCCAGGCCATGGGCCAACTGACCAACCCCGAAGCCCTGGGCGCCGGTATCGCCACTGCCTTTGTGGCCACCATCTACGGGGTGGGCTTTGCCAACCTGATTTTCCTGCCCCTGGGTGGCCGCCTGCATGCCCTTATCGATGCCCGCAGCCGTTACCAGGAAGCGGCCATTGTTGGCCTGATGTCCTTAGGGCTTGGTGAGCACCCGGCCAAGGTGGCCATGAAGCTGCACAGCTACAAGGCTCACTGACATGTACCGCTACCGGCGCCAACACAAGGTTCGCCATAAAGACAACGGCGACCGCTGGCTGGTGTCCTATGCCGATTACATGACCCTGATGTTTGCGCTGTTCGTGGTGCTCTACGCCTTTGTGCTTTTGGAAAAAGACGAATTCCAGGATGTGGTGGCCAAGCTGGAAGATGCTGTACAAGGCGTCGCCAAACCCCGCCAGCAAGAAAGCCACTCCAAAGACGGCCAAAGCGAGCAAGTCGCCGGCCACAGCATATTGCCTGACGGCGCCGGACTCTTGGATGGGGGCGCCCTGCTCAATGCCGAGGGCAACGCCAAACAGGCCGCCGATGAAGGCCTGCTGGCCGACCAGCCGGACACCCAAAAAGGCATGCCCCTGCCGGAACTGGCCGAAAAGCTGGCCCAGGCCCTCAAAAGCGACAACAACCTGACCGGTGCCCGTATGCACCTGGGGGAAGACTGGTTAACTCTGGAGTTGCCGGACGACCTGCTTTTCTCTCGGGCCAGTGCCACCTTGCAGAAACCGGCACGGGACTTGCTTTCTTCCCTTGCTCCGGCGCTGAAAAGCGCCAACAACTACATCAGGGTGCGGGGCTACACCGATAGCACCCCTATTGAGGACCCACTGTTCCCGTCCAACTGGGAACTGTCGGCAGCCCGGGCGGCAGCCGTACTGCGGGAATTGGTAGGGCAGGGGGTTGAAGCGCCCCGCCTGGCACTGGAAGGCTACGGCGCCTTCGGTCAGGACCAGGGGCTTAGCGAAGCGGATAAACGCCGGGTGGTGCTGGCCCTGTCGGTCTATGGCTGGAAAAAGCCCAAGCCTTTGCCCACCAAACCCCTGGAAGAGGCGCCCCAGCTACGTGAAGTCAGCCTGCCGGGAGGCGGTATCCGCATTACAACCCGCCAGGACAATTAAGGCGATGAGGACAGCGTGAATATCTGGACCGTTGCAAACCAGAAAGGTGGTGTCGGCAAGACCACCACCACCGTCACCCTGGGGGCCCTACTGGCCGCCCGGGGCGAGCCCGTGCTCCTTATCGACATGGACCCCCACGCCTCGTTGACCAGCTATTTCGACCGTACCCCCGAAGAGCTGCAGGCCACTTTGTTTGACCTGATGTCGGCCCAGAAGCTGACCCCGGGCCTTATCGATAGCGCCACCCTGGACCTTGGCAACAATCTCTATATGTGGCCGGCGGCCATGGAACTGGCCACCCTCGACCGCCAGCTTGGCACCCGCGAGGGCCTTGGCCTGCTGCTCAAGCAGCTGCTGGAAAAGCTCGACGGTCTCTACGCCCATGTGCTGATCGACTGCCCGCCGGTACTGGGCGTGCTGATGGTCAACGCCCTGGCTGCCTGCCAGCGGGTGTTGGTGCCGGTACAAACCGAGTTTTTGGCCATCAAGGGGCTGGAGCGGATGCTGCGCACCCTGTCGATGATGGAAAAGTCCCTCAAAGGGGCACGCCAGGTCACCATAGTGCCGACCATGTTCGACAAGCGCACCCGGGCCTCCCTCGAAGCCCTCCAGGAGTTACGCGAGGAATTTGGCGACAAGGTCTGGCAAGGCATGGTGCCGGTGGACACCAAGTTCCGTGACGCCAGCCGCAGCCATGTGCCCTTGCCCTTGCTGATGCCCCAGGCCAGGGGGGTTTTCGCCTACGAAAAACTCCTTGAGACCTTGCTGCCCACCGAGGTGAACGCATGAGCCTGATGGACGATTACTTTGCCGCCCTGTTGGCCGATCCTGAGGTCAAGGGGGCGCCGCAGCCGGCCCCGGCAGTCAAGGCCGACGACAAGCCCGGCCGGCCCCTGGCAGAACGACCGGCCCCGACCAGTGATGACAAGGCGGCCCTGACCAAACTGCTGGCACAGGTGCGCACCGCCCAGGCCGAAGAGGAAGCGGCCAAGGTCGCTGTTGAAGCCAAGGCCGAAGCTCCGGCCCCTGTAGCCCCCCCAGCCCCGGTCGACGTCGTTAAGGCGCCGCCAGCGCCGGCGCAGGAAGTACCGGCCGAACCCGCAGCTGCCATCGCCGCCGAGGCCAAGGCCGAACCGGTGCGTCCCGAGGGCAGCTTCCAGGTGTTGCTGTTCGACGTGGACGGCCTGGAACTGGCGGTGCCTTTGGATAGCCTCGGCGGCATCCACCAGCTCACCGAGGTGTCGCCCCTTTTTGGCAAACCGGACTGGTTCAAGGGCATCATGCTGCACCGCAATCAGAAAATTCGCGTGGTGGATACCGCACGCTGGGTAATGCCGGATAAAATCAAACATCAAGAAAACGACCAAAATTACCGATATCTGGTTATGTTGGGTGACAGTCCCTGGGGACTGGCCTGTCAGAGCCTGGTTCGAACCGAAAAGATCGATAGCGCCTCGGTCCGGTGGCGCCAAGGGGCCAGTAAACGCCCCTGGCTTGCCGGCATGGTCAAGGAACGCATGTGTGCACTGCTGGATGTAGAAGCCCTTTTGGGTATGCTCGACAAGGGCCTGGGCGGTCTGGATCTGGAAGACAATAAGGGTAAGGCATGAGCAATAAGCAAAAGCTGGCGAAAGTGGCGGAAGCCAACGATCAAATCCTGCAGTGGGTAACCTTCCAGCTGGATAACGAGACCTACGGCATAAACGTGATGCAGGTCCAGGAAGTGCTGCGTTATACCGATATCGCACCGGTACCCGGCGCGCCGGACTATGTGTTGGGCATCATCAACCTGCGTGGCAACGTGGTGACCGTTATCGACACCCGTTCCCGTTTTGGCCTGCCGCCCTCCGAGGTGAGCGACCAGTCCCGCATCGTCATCATCGAGGCGGAGAAGGAAGTGATCGGTATCCTGGTGGATGCGGTGGCCGAAGTGGTCTACCTCAAACGCTCCGACATCGAAGTGGCGCCCAATGTGGGCACCGAGGAGAGCGCCAAGTTTATCCAAGGCGTCTCCAACCGCGATGGCGAGCTGCTGATCCTGGTGGATCTCAACAAAATGCTCACCGATGAAGAGTGGGACGAGATCATGAGCCTGTGATGGAACTGACCAGCCTATTGCAGCTGGCGCTGCTGTTGTTGTTAGTGCTGGTGGTTGCCTTGCTGTACCGCCGTCAAACCCTGCTGGTTGCCAGGGTGGCCGACCTGGAAGACAGGCTGGCCGACCGCGAGCAGCTGCTGCACGAGGTGCACTCCGGTGCCCTGGGTATGGGCCAGCGCCTGTTGGCCCTGGCCGGCGACGTGGAGCGCCTGCAAGGCACCCAGGACGAGCTCAAGAATGTCGACCCCCAAAGTAAGCTCTACAGCCGGGCCGCCAAGATGGTGTCCCTGGGCGCCGATATCGACGAGCTGATGCGCGAATGCGAACTGCCCCGAGCTGAAGCCGAGCTGCTCTACAACCTGCACAAACGTCCATGAAAAAAGGCCCCGAACGGGGCCTTTTTTATGCCTTGGCGCTGATCCCCCCCTGGGGAGTACGCCAGTAGTCGGGCTCCTTGCCCATCAGCAACCAGGCATAGGCGATAAGCTCGGCGACGATTTGATAAAGCTCGGCCGGGATCTCTTCCCCTTGTTCCAGGCGCAGCAGGCTGTGCAACAGGGCCTGGTCCTCATGCACCAACAATCCCTTGTCCCTGGCATCGGCCACCAGTTGCCTGGCCTCGTCGCCACTCAGCTTAAAATCCAGTTTCGGCGGGCTCTGGCCGTCGTATGAGAGCCCTACGGCCTTGTCGTTTTCCATGGTCATACCAATTCGTTTATCCCCCCCACCGGGGGCATGAGGCGGCTGGGCACCTTGCCCTGGAAGCTGTGCAGGGCGGGGCTGAGGTTGAGGCTGTCCAGGCGTTTGGCCAGGCGCGGCAAGGTGTCGTCCACCCGGGCCTTGAGGGCAGGGGTGTCGGCGTAGAAACGCACTTGGCTCACCCCGGCCTTGACCAGCAACCGGCCAAGCTCGGGAATGGGGAACAGCAGGGTCAGCACCGGCTCTTCCTGGCGCTTTGGGTCCTGGCTGGCGCTCTTGGGCCAGGCCAGTTCCAGCCAGTCTTCGCTAAAGGGCAGGGGCAGGGCCCAAAACAGGGTGTCCTGACGCGACTGCACCTGGGCTTGTTCCAGGCGGCCAAGGCCTTCGCTGAGGGTCTTGCGTGCTTCGCTGCCCAGACTGTCCAGAAAACGGGCCAGGGGTTCGGGTAAGGGCATACGGGCGTCTTGCAAACGGGCGCCCACTGCCGCCAGCAACCATTGGCGCAACCCCTGGTGCTGGCCCTTGTCCGGCAGCAGCAGGCTTGAGAGCAGGGTCGGCAAGCTGTCCAGCCCCAAGGGCGGCAACTGGCGGCTAAGGGCGGCGCCGCTGGGGCTTGGCAGGGTCAAACCCAGGGCCAGGCGGGCGGCCTGGGCGTAAACCTGGGGGGCCAGTGGCTCGGTTTTTAACGGCGCTTGGGCCTGGCCGGTGGCGGCCTTGGGGGCCGTGGGTAACTGTGGTGGGGTGACTTTCATCCCTAGGGTACTTGCTCGGCGTAGTCAGTTTCCGCCAGTATGCTATCATCCCGATAACATTGACAGTTGAGCCTGGCTGAGTGAGCTATCCTCTTCTTGCCGTTGACAATTTAGCCTGCATACGAGAAGAGCGCCTGCTCTTTGAAAAGCTGTCCTTTGCTCTTGAGGCCGGCAGCCTGGTGCAACTGGAAGGCCCCAACGGGGTCGGTAAGAGCAGCCTGCTGGCGATACTGGCAGGGCTTAGCAGCCCCTTGGAAGGTGAAGTGCGCTATCGAGGCCAGCCTCTGGTAAAGGTGCGTGCCCAATACCATGAGGATCTGCTGTTCCTCGGCCACAAAAGTGGCGTCAATCCGGTGTTAAGCCCCCTCGAGAACCTACGCTTTTACCAGCAAGTGCTGCCAAGCCATGACCTGGATCTTTGGGAGCTGCTGGATTTGGTGGGGCTCTTTGGCATGGAAGAACTGCCGGTGGGCCAGCTATCGGCCGGCCAGCAGCGACGGGTGGCCCTGGCCAGGCTCTGGCTAAGCAAGGCCAGTTGCTGGCTGTTGGACGAGCCCTTTACCGCCATTGACGCCCTTGGGGTTAAAAAGCTCGAAGCGCGCCTTGAAGAACACTGCCAACAAGGTGGCCTGGTGGTGCTTACTACCCACCAGAGCCTGGCCCTGGCTCCGGCCTTGCGCCTCAATCTGGCGATGGCGGCATGAGCGGGGTCTTTCTCAGCCTGGTCAAACGAGACCTTAGCATTGCCCTTCGCAAAAGGGCCGAAGTCCTCAACCCCCTGGTCTTTTACCTTTTGGTCATTACCCTCTTCCCCCTGGGCCTGGGGCCTGAACCCAGCTTGCTGGCCCGCTTGGCGCCGGGCATTGTCTGGGTGGCGGTGTTGTTGTCGGCCCTGCTGTCTTTTGAACGGCTATTTCGCGACGACGAAGCGGACGGCTCCTTGCAGCAGATGCTGCTGCTGCCGGTGCCCCTGGCGCTGGTGGCCCTGGCCAAGGTCTGTGTTCACTGGTTGCTGACCGCCTTGCCCCTGGTGCTGCTCTCGCCCTTGGTGGCCGTGCTGCTGCATATGGACTGGGCCCGCTGGCAGGCCCTGGTGCTGACCCTGCTGGCCGGCACCCCGGCTTTGAGCCTGCTTGGCGCCGTTGGGGTTGCCCTTACCGTCGGCCTTAAAAAGGGCGGTATCCTTTTGAGTTTATTAGTGTTACCCCTGTATATTCCAATATTGATCTTTGCCGTCGGCGCTTTGGAGGCGGCAGGGCTGGGCTTGGGGTATCAAGGGCAGTTGGCCCTGCTGGGCGCCATCAGCATGGGGGCTGCCACCCTTTGCCCCTTTGCCATAGCGGCGGCGCTCAGGGTGAGCCTGAACTGAAGGGACTTGGACCATGTGGAACTGGTTACATCCATACGCGAAATCGGAAAGGGCCTACCAGCTGTGCCGTACCCTGCTGCCCTGGTTTCTGATACCGGCCGTGCTGGCCCTGTTGGTGGGTACCGTCTGGGGCCTGGCCTTTGCGCCGCCGGACTACCAGCAAGGCAACAGCTTTCGCATCATCTACATCCATGTGCCCACCGCCATGCTGGCCATGGGCGGTTACCTGGCCATGGCGGTGGCGGCGATCATCGGGGTGGTGAGCCAACAGCGCCTGGCCGACCTGACGGTGCAGGCCATAGCCCCCATCGGCGCTGTTTACACCTTTTTATCCCTCTTTACCGGCGCCGTCTGGGGTAAACCCACCTGGGGTACCTGGTGGGAATGGGATGCCCGTCTGACCTCACAACTTATCCTGCTGTTCCTTTACCTGGGGGTAATGGCCCTTTATGGTGCCTTCAACGATAAACGCACGGCAGCCCGGGCGGCGGGAATACTGGCCTGGGTGGGGGTGATCAACCTGCCCATCATCCATTACTCGGTGGAGTGGTGGAACACCCTGCACCAGGGGGCGACCATCATCAAGCTCAGTAAGCCTTCCATCAGTGGCCCCATGCTGTGGCCGCTGCTGGTGAACCTGTTGGGTTTTGCCCTGTTGCTGTCGGCCCTGGCCTGCAAGCGGATGGCTACCCTGATCCTGTCGGTGGAAGCGCGCCGGCCTTGGGTGCTCAAGTTGTTGGAGGACCGCCGTGTACTTTGACAGCTTCGAAGCCTTCCTGGCTCAGGGAAAACACGGATTCTTCGTCTGGCTGGCCTATGGGGTCACCCTGCTGGTGCTGTTGCTGCTGGCCTGGGGGCTCTGGCAGGCAGAGCGCAGCCTGGTCAAAGAAGTGCAGCGCCGTCATGCCAGGGAAGTACGGCGGCAAACAAGGATGGCAGAGGAGGCGGTTCGTGAATCCAAGACGTAAAACCCGGCTGGCCATAGTGCTGGCCGTGCTGCTGGGGGGCGCGGCCACCGCTGGCCTGGTGCTCTATGCCCTGGGCCAGAACATCGACCTTTTCTTTACCCCCGGCCAGCTTCACAGCGGCAAGGATGGTGTTAAACCCCAGCCTGGCCAGCGTCTGCGCATCGGCGGTCTGGTGGTGCCCGGCACCGTGGTGCGCGACAACCAGAGCCTGGATGTGACC
Source organism: Gallaecimonas xiamenensis 3-C-1 (assembly GCF_000299915.1). NCBI lineage: Bacteria > Pseudomonadati > Pseudomonadota > Gammaproteobacteria > Enterobacterales > Gallaecimonadaceae > Gallaecimonas > Gallaecimonas xiamenensis. Next base: position 37,440 of record NZ_AMRI01000008.1, on the reverse strand, counting down.
TTCGAGCTGACCGACGACAGCGGTGAGCGGGTCAAGGTCCATTACGCCGGCATACTGCCGGACCTGTTTCGTGAAGGGCAGGGCATAGTGGCCCAGGGCCGGCTCACGGTGGCAGGGGCGGTCGAGGCCACCGAAGTGCTTGCCAAGCACGATGAAAACTACATGCCGCCGGAAGTGGCGGAGGCGGCCAAAGAGATGCACCGTCGAGGGGTCAATGGTTCCTGAACTGGGGCATTTTGCCCTTATCCTGGCGTTGATGCTGGCGCTATTGTCAGCGGTTTATCCGCTGCTGGGCGCCCACAGGGGCCAGGTGCGGCTGATGGCCCTGGCCAGGCCCCTGGCCCTGGGTCAGTTCCTCTTTGTGGCCCTGAGCTTTGGCGCCCTGGTCCATGGCTTTGTGGTCAACGACTTTAGCCTGGTCTACGTTGCCAGCCACTCCAACAGCCAACTGCCCCTGGCCTACCGTATCAGCGCTACCTGGGGGGCCCATGAGGGTTCCTTGCTGCTGTGGGTGCTGATTTTGAGCGGCTGGGGTGCCGCCGTGGCGCTGCTGTCCCGTAACCTGCCGTTACCGGCGGTGGCCAGGGTGCTGGCGGTAATGGGCATGATAGCCGTGGGCTTTTTGCTCTTTATCCTCTTTACCTCTGACCCTTTCACCCGCAGCCTGCCTTACTACCCTGTGGACGGGGCCGACCTTAATCCCTTATTGCAAGACCCTGGCCTGGTGATCCATCCCCCCATGCTCTACATGGGCTATGTGGGCTTCTCGGTGGCCTTTGCCTTTGCCATTGCCGCGCTGTTGTCCGGTAAGCTCGACACCGCCTGGGCCCGCTGGTCCAGGCCCTGGACGGCGGCCGCCTGGCTGTTTTTGACCCTGGGCATCACTCTTGGCTCCTGGTGGGCCTATTACGAACTGGGCTGGGGTGGCTGGTGGTTCTGGGACCCGGTTGAGAACGCCTCCTTTATGCCCTGGCTAGCCGGCACCGCCCTGATGCATTCCTTGGCGGTCAGTGAAAAACGTGGCGTCTTCAAGGCCTGGACAGTGTTGCTGGCCATCGCCGCCTTCTCCCTCAGCTTGCTGGGCACCTTCCTGGTGCGTTCCGGGGTGCTGGTCTCTGTCCATGCCTTTGCCTCCGACCCGGCCAGGGGCCTTTTTATCCTGGCTTTCCTGGTGGCGGTCATCGGTGGCAGCCTGACCCTCTATGCCCTGCGGGCCGCCAAGGTCAAAAGCCAGGGCCAGTTTGAACTCTTAAGCCGTGAAACCCTGCTGCTGGGCAACAATGTCTTTTTGACCACCGCCTGCCTGGTGGTCATGGTGGGCACCTTGCTGCCCCTGGTGCACAGGGAGCTGGGGCTGGGGTCCATTTCGGTAGGGGCGCCTTTTTTCAACAGCCTCTTTACCTGGCTTTTTGTGCCTTTTGCCTTTGCCATGGGAGCCGGTCCCCTGGCGCGTTGGAAAAAAGAACCCGCCGGCCCCTTGCTGCGCCGCCTGGGCCTGGCTTTTGCCCTGAGCCTGGTGCTGGGCGTTAGCCTGCCGTTGTTGCTGACCCAGCAAGCTCAAGGCCATGCCATGCTGGGGCTGGCCCTGGCGGCCTTTATCCTGGTCACCTCCATCCAGGAAGTGCAGCTGCGGGTAGGTAGCCGCCATGGCTTTTTCAAGGGACTGAGGCTGCTAAACCGCAGCCACTGGGCCATGATCCTTGGCCACCTTGGCCTGGCGGTGACAGTGATCGGTATCGCCCTAACTACCAGCTATTCGGTGGAAAAGGACCTGCGCATGAGCCCGGGCGACCATTTCGAACTGGCTGGCTATGATTTTCGCTTCGACAGGGTCAGCCAGGTAGCCGGTTCCAACTACCAAGGCTATGCGGCCCACTTTGTGGTGACCCGTGACGGCAAGATGGAGGCCGAGTTGGACGCCCAAAAACGCTTTTATACCGTGGCCCGCTCGGTGATGACCGAGGCGGGCATCGATTGGGGCCTGGGCCGTGATCTCTATGCGGCGCTGGGGGAACAGCTGGACGGCGGCGCCTGGGGCGTGCGGCTCCATGTGAAGCCCTTTGTACGCTGGATCTGGGGCGGTGGCCTGCTGATGGCGCTGGCCGGGCTGCTGGTGGTCAGTGACCGGCGTTATCGCTTTAAGAAATGGCAGGAGGCCACCTGATGAAAAAAGCCTGGCTATTGCTGCCTTTGCTGTTGTTTTTGGGCCTGGCGGTCTTCCTGTTCCGTGGCCTCTACTCGGACCCGCGCACCCTGGACTCTGCCCTGGTAGGCAAAGAGGTGCCGGATTTTGAGATGGTGGATCTGTTCGACAGCCGTCGCTACGATGCCAAGTTGCTGGCCAATGGCCAGCCGGTGCTGCTCAACGTCTGGGCCACCTGGTGCCCGACCTGCTATGCCGAACACCAGTACCTCAATAAACTGGCGGCCCAGGGAGTGCGTATTGTCGGCTTGAACTACAAGGACGAGCGCAGTGCTGCCGTCCAGTGGCTTGGCAAACTGGGCAATCCCTATGAAGTTACCCTCTTTGACCCGGACGGCATGCTGGGCCTGGACTTGGGCGTCTACGGCGCCCCGGAAACCTTTCTTATCGACGGACGGGGCCTTATCCGCTACCGTCACGTCGGTGATGTGAACGACAAGGTCTGGAATGAGACCCTCAAACCCCTCTACAACGGACTGAAGCCATGAGAACGCTGCTGTATTTGCTGCTTCCAGCCGCCCTGTACTGCGCCTCCGCCTTGGCGGCGGTGGACACCACATACACTTTTGACGACCCAGCCAAGGAAGCCCAGTTCCAAGAGCTGATAAAAGAGCTGCGCTGCCCCAAGTGCCAGAACCAGGATATTGCCGACTCCGATGCGGAGCTGGCCAAGGATCTGCGTGACAAGGTGTACCAGATGACCCAGGACGGTAAGAGCCGCACCGAGATCATCGACTATATGAAAGCCAGATACGGCGATTTCATCCATTACCAACCCCCCATGCGCCTGGACACCCTGGTGCTTTGGCTGGCCCCGATAATGGTGCTGGTGGGCGGTCTTATCTTTATCTTCGTGCGTGCCAGCCGTGAGCAGGCCTCTCCCCTTAACGAAGAAGAACGGCGCCGCCTGGCTCGGATCCTCGACGAGGAGGAGCAGCATAGATGACGCTGCTCTACCTGGGGCTTGGGGCGTTACTGGTACTGGCCGTGTTGCTGGTGTTGTTGCCGCCCCTGTCCCAGGGCAGTCTGGCCCAGCGCCAACTGAACCTCAAACTCTATAAGGACAGGCGCCAGGAACTTGCCCTTGAGCACCGCCAGGGGCTGATTGACGATGACCGCCTGGCCGAGTTGGAAACCGAACTCAAGCGCAGCCTTTTGGACGACGCCGAGCAAGGCGAGCGGGCGCAACAGTCTGTCAACTGGAAAGTGTTGTTACCTGGGGTTATTGTGCTGGTGCTTGGCGCCCTTGGGCTCTATTGGAAGCTCGGTTCCAGCGACCAGCTGGCCCACTGGCAAGAAGTGATGGGCCGCCTGCCGACCTTGGCCGACAGGGTACTGCGCCCCGACAGCCAAGCCCCCCTTAGCCGCGATGAGATGCAGGATCTGGCCCTGGCGGTGCGTACCCGCCTGGCCCAGCAGGACGACAAGAACGGCTGGATTTTATTGGGCCGGGTCGGTTTTGCCTTGGGGGATGGGCGCTTGGCGGCGGAGGCTTTCCAAAAAGCCTTGGGTTTGGACCCTGACAATGGCTCGGCCTTATTGGGGTTGGCCCAGGTGCTGCTGGTCAGGCAGGAAGAGGGGGATCTGGACCAGGCCCAACGGGCGCTGGCCAGGCTCCTGGCCCAGGAGCCGCAAGACATCGACGCTTTATTGCTGGCCGGCCTGGTGGCTTATCAGCAGCAAGATTTTACCAAGGCCGCCGACCGCTGGCAGCAGATCGCCGGTCAATTGGCGCCGGAAGACCCCAGGTTGCCGGTGTTGCAAGGGCGGATCCATGATGCCCAGCAGCAGCTGAAGCGGGACGGCAGGCGCCTGGTGGTCAAGGTGGACGTGAGTGAGGCATTGCGTCAGAGCCTGCCCAAAGATGCTACCCTGTTCGTCTTTGCCAAGGCGCCGGCCGGCGGGCCGCCCCTGGCGGCGGTCAGGCTACCCTTATCCAGGTTGCCCACGGAAGTGGAATTATCGGACGCCACGTCCATGATCCCCGGGCGCAGCCTGAGTGATGCCGACAGTTACATTGTCGGGGCCCAGATTGCCCAAAGCGGCACTGTCGGCCAGACTGAATTAGGAGATCTGAGTGGTGAAACCGGCCCGGTGGCGGCGTCGGCCCAACAGGTCTTGCTCACCATAGATAAAAGGATCAAGTAAATGCGGTGGTTGTCCCTCGTTTCCCTTGCCCTGTTGGCCGGATGTGCCGGTAAACCGCAGGTGTTGCCTGACGCCGAACCGCCGGTCCTGGCCCCCACCTATGAGCGCGACCCCATTGAGGGCTTTAACCGCGCCATGTGGGACTTTAACTGGGACGTACTTGACCCCAACCTGGCCCGCCCTGTGACTGTGGCCTATACCGAAAATGTCCCCAGCCCTGTCCAGACCGGCCTGCTCAATTTTGCCGAGAACCTGGGTGAGCCGGGCAACGTGGTCAACCAGTTGCTGCGCCTTGAGTTTGCCCAGAGCGGCAAATCCCTGGGCCGCTTCCTGCTCAACAGTACCTTCGGCCTGCTGGGCTTTATCGATGTCGCCACCATTGCCGGCATCGACCGCAAGGAAACCAACTTTAGCGACGTGATGGGCTACTACGGCGTAGCAGACGGCCCCTATGTGGTGCTGCCGGTATTGGGCCCTACCACGGTACGCAAGGAAGTGGGTGACGTGGTGGACTGGCTCTATCCGCCCCTGGCCCTGCTTAACCTGACCGAAAGAGGGATCCGCTGGGGCATACTGGGCATTGACACCAGGGCCAAGCTTATCCCTCAAGAAGGGCTTATTAATCAAAGTGTTGACCCTTACGCTTTTATTCGCGAAGCCTACCTGCAAAAAGCCTACTACGACGCCTACGGCCAGCCTATGCCGCAGCCCCCGGAAGACGATATCGACATCGATGCCTATCTCGACGACATCGAAGAGTGAACCAAGGCGCCCAAGGGCGCCTTTTTGCTCGATAGTGCCAGGGTGCTCCTGGCGGCCCCGCCATCAAGAGTATGATTTTCATAAGGTCTGAAAGGCCGATTGTCGCTTGTATATTGACAGGGGCCCTTTGCTGGACAAGGTTTGAATGAAGCAGTTTTCAGAGGAATGGGCAGGGTTGCCGGCCCAGGGTGGCATGACGAAAGAGCGCGTATTGGTCGTTGACGATGAACCGGTTTTTTTACGGTTAGTGGTCGCCTTTTTGCGGCGCCTGGGCTTTGAAGCCCTGGATGCCAACAGCTTGCACGATGGCCTGCAAACCCTGGCCCAGACGCCGGTAGACCTGGTGCTTTGCGATCTGCAACTGGGAGACGGCAGCGGCATGACGCTGCTGGAGAAGGTCAGGGACCAGTACCTGGACCTGCCGGTAGTGATGATCTCCGGTACCGCCAACATGGATGACGTCACCCGGGCGCTGCGGCTGGGGGCCAGTGACGTGCTGCTCAAGCCCATCAACGAACTGGCCATGATCGAGTATGCGGTAGAGTCGGCCTTGGAGCGTTACCGCCTGCAGCGGGAAAACCGGCGCCTTTCAGAGGAACTGGAAGCGGCCCATGTGGAGCTGGAACTGAACCTTCGCATGCTCGAAGAGAGCAAGCTGGCAGGGCGGGAGATCCAGCAGCAGTTGCTGCCGGAGCAGTGCTTTCGCTGGCATGAATTTACCCTGCGCTACCAGGTGTTCAGCGCCACCGAAATTGCCGACCAGTTTATCGACTATGTGGCGCTGGACGAGCGCTACCTGGCGGTATTGGTGGGGCGTTTTTCCCAGGCTGGCACCAACAGTGCCTTTTTGTCGGTACTGCTTAAAAGTCTTTTTAATCAGCCCCTCAAGCAATACCGGCCCGGTGAGCCTTCGGTGCTGCTCAACCCCGGCCCTTTGCTCGACTACCTCAATATCGAGCTCCTCAAGAGCCAACTGGAGCAGCCGGTAAGGGCCCAGTACTTCTTGTTGGACAGGGAAAAACACCGCCTGCACTACGGCAACGCCGGCTACCAGCCGTCGGCGCAGCTGTCCGGTATTGCCCTTGAGCCAGGGCAGGCTCCCCTTGGCATGTTCGAATGGAGCCGTTACCAGGAGCAGCAGCTGGACTTTCCCAAACATCGCCAGTTGCTGGCGGCCAACAGGCCTATGGATTGGCCCTGGCCTTTGAGTCCTGGGCGTAAGCTCAGCAGTCAACTCAAGCTGCCGGAAGAGGGCGGCAGGGACGACGACCTGCTGCTCTTGGGACTTTTCCACGGGGATTAGGCCCTAGGCGTTATCCGCCTCGCCAAGCGCGTCACTGCCCAGCGGCTACACTTAGCCATGCCGGCCCTGAGCGCGGCATTGTGTTCCTCCCTGGCGCTTGGCCAAGGGATTGGCGAGGACCCCTATGACGCCAGATATTCCCATCCATAAGCGGATCCCTTTTCTGCTGCAATTGGCTGCAGGCCAGAGCCATGCTCAAAAGTTGGTGCTCAGTTGCCACCGCTTGGAACAAAGTTGGAGCCACCCGGCCGACGACGGCCAGGCTTTGTTACCCAAACACCAAAAGCTGCTTATCGAACAGGACGTTGCCGGCCAGCACCGTTTCCTCATCCCCCTTTGGCGCCGCCAACAGCAGTTGGCTACCCTGGGGCTCTGGTGCCAGGGGCCCAGCCTGGACATGGAGGCGATAGGGGTATTGGGGGAGCTGCTACTGGACCAACTGGACAAGCTGAGCGGCATTCAAAGCGCCGTGGTGGAACACCTCAAGTTCCAAGATGGCCCCCTGGTGATGGTGATGTGGGAAGCCAGCACCGCCCTGCCGGTCTGCTACCTGTCGGCCAATGCCGCCACTCTGTTGGGGATGGACGTTAAAGCCATACTCAACGGCGAGGCGCGCTTCGAAGATTGGCTTGAGGGTGACGACATCAAGGCATTTTTGCGGGTAATGCGGGCCCATGCCAAGGGCATACGCCACTCGGAGATCGATTACCGCATCCGTGACCCCCAGGGGGGGCTGCGCTGGGTGCGTCAATACACAGTGGCGCACCTGGCCGAGGACAAAAGCGTGGTGGCCATCTGCGGCTACCTGCTGGAACAGACCCACCGTAAGCAGTTGGAGATCCAGATGAAGGCCACCCGGGACCGGCTGGCCCTGGTGATAGAGGCCTCGGCCATGGGGGTGGCAGATTGGGACATTCCCCAGGACCAACTGCTGACCAATGCCAAATTCCGGGACATCATGGGCCACCATTACGATGATATGGAGCCCTGCCTGCGGGCCTGGCAGGAACAGATCCATCCTCTGGACAGCAACTTGGTGGAAGATCGCCTGACCCAGCACCTGGCTGGGCAAAGCGAACGCTTTCTATGTGAGTACCGCATCATCACCCCCGACAACCAGATCCGTTGGCTCGAGTCCTACGGTGCTTTGGTGGAGCAGGGAGAGCAGCAACCCAAACGTATGGTGTTCATGCACCGGGACATCACAGAGCGGCGTGCCCAGGAAAGGGCCAGGGAGCGCCAACAGCTGCTGCTGAACCTTATCCATAGGGCCCAGTCGGTGTTCTTGGTTGAAAAAGACCTGGGCGCCGCCTGCGAAAGCATTTTCGAGCCGCTGTTGGAGCTGGCGGAAAGCCAGTTCGGTTTTATTTCTGACGTACGCCACAACCCCGACGGCAGCCCTTTCATGCAGGTACAGACCCTGTCCGACATCAGCTGGGACGACAGCAGCAGGGCCCTTTACCAAAAGCACCTGGCCCAGGGGCTGGAGTTCCACAACATGGAAACCCTCTTTGGCAGGGTGATCACCACCGGCCAGCCCCTTATCTCCAATAATGTGCGCCGCGACGCCCATGCCGGCGGTACCCCAAAAGGCCACCCACCCCTGGACTCTTTCCTGGGCTTGCCCATTCAGTATCAGGGGCGGCTGCTGGGGTTGGTGGGCTTTGCCAACAGGTCCGAAGGATACAGCCAGGCAGAAGTGGACTTTCTGCAGCCGTTGATGGACACCCTGGGCATGCTGATGCACGCCCGCCTGGTGGAAAAGGCCAGGCGTGATGCGGAAACCGAATTGGCGGTATTGGCCAGCACCGATACCCTGACCGGTTTGAACAACCGCCGTGCCTTTATGGATGCCCTGGCTGAAGCCATCACCATGGGCCAGCCGCATACCCTGGTACTGATGGATCTGGACCACTTCAAGCAAGTGAACGACACCTTTGGCCACGGCATGGGGGACCAGGTGTTGGGGCATTTCGCCGAGCTGTTGCGCCAGCATGCCCGCAGCGGTGATGTACTGGGGCGTATCGGCGGGGAGGAGTTTGTCTGGCTGATAAGGGGGGTAACCTTGGCCGACAGCAAATCCATACTTGAGCGTATGCGCCAGGCCGTGGCCTGCCAGCCGCTGCTGGCGGAAGGGCAGGCTATCGGCATTACCGTCAGCCTGGGGGCCACCGAACTCAAAGCCGACGATCCGCCAGACGCTCCCTTGCTCCGGGCCGATGTTGCTTTGTATGAGGCGAAAAAGCGCGGCAGAAACTGCCTGGTGGCAGCATAAGAAAAGGGGCCCAAGGCCCCTTTTTCAGCGCACCAAGTGCAAGAAGTGCATGTGCTTTTCGTATTGGTCCAGCACGTCGCTTATGACCTGGTCTTTGGTGTAGCCGTAGATATCGTAGCCCTGGCCCCCTTCACGCAGGTAAACCTCGGCCCTGAAATGCTTGGCCTCGTCCTTCTCGGTGAAGTTGAACTCGGGGAAAGCGAAGGTGGGGGCGGTGTAGCCCCGGGTGCGAACCTCGTAGATGAAGTCCACCTCTTCGCCGTGAGACACCACCATGCTGACCCTGTCGTCCTGATCCTGGCGTACCGCCACTTCCATGCCGGTATCGCGTAGCTCTTCGGCCACCGATTCCAATGCCGGCTGCACATTGGTAGTGATAAAGCCTTTGACCTCGCTGCGTTTTGGCCAACTGACGATGCGTTGCAGGCGGTTTTTCCAGGTGTAGGGAGTCTTGCTGGTTGCCGGCGCCCTGGGGGTAGTGACAGTGTGGCGCAGACTCAACTGCTTGACCCCTTCGATGCGCAGGGCTTTCCATAGGGAGTAGCACATCAGCAGCATGACCACCGCAAAGGGCAGGGCAGAGGCGATGGACAGGGTTTGCAGAGCCTTGAGGCCGCCCGTGCCGCCTGCCACCAACAGGGCTATGGCCACGGCCCCTTCGGTGAGGGCCCAGAAGATCCTTTGCCAGACCGGCGGCTCTTCCTTACCCCCCGACGTGATCATGTCGATAACCAGGGAGCCCGAGTCGGAAGAGGTGACGAAGAAGGTAACTACCAGCAGGGTCGCCAGCAGCGACATGATGCTGGACATGGGCAGTTCTTCAAGGAACTTGAAGATGGCCGTAGCGGTATCGTTCTGCACCGCCTGGCCGACGCTTTGAATATTGTCCATCAGCATCATGTGGATAGCGGTATCCCCAAAGAAGGTCATCCACATGAAGGTAAAACCGACCGGGACGCACAGCACGCCGATGACAAATTCCCTGATGGTGCGGCCACGGGATACCCGGGCAATGAACATGCCTACGAAGGGGGACCAGGCAATCCACCAGCCCCAATAAAAGAGGGTCCAGCCACCTATCCAGCTGTGGTCGGACTTATAGGCGTAGAGATTGAAGGTCTTATCTACTATGTCGGCCAGATAGGAGCCCGTGTTTTGAACAAAGGTCTGCAGCAAGAAGACAGTGGGGCCAGCCAACAGCACGAATAGCATCAGGGCCACCGCCAGCAACAGGTTGAGTTCAGACAGACGTCTGATCCCCCCGTCCAACCCTACTACTACCGAGATGGTGGCCAGCAGGGTGATGCCGCAGATGAGCAGTATCTGCACCGTCAGGTTTGTAGGCACCTCGAACAGGTAGTTGAGGCCGGCGTTGACCTGCATTACCCCCAGCCCCAGGGATGTTGCTACCCCAAACATGGTGCCCAGCACCGCGAAAATGTCTACCGCATGGCCTATGGGGCCGTGGATGCGTTCGCCCAGTATGGGGTAGAGGGCAGAACGGATGGTCAGGGGCAGGCCGTGGCGAAAGCTGAAGTAGGCCAGGGACAGGGCCACGACAGCATAGATGGCCCAGGCATGAATACCCCAGTGGAAGAAGGTGATACGCATGGCCTCGCGGGCCGCTTCAATGGTTTGACCTTCGCCCACGGGAGGACTCACGAAGTGCATTATGGGTTCGGCAACCCCAAAAAACAGCAGCCCTATACCCATGCCGGCAGAGAACAACATGGCGAACCACGAGCCGTAGCTGAAATCCGGGTCTATGTGGTCCGGCCCCAGCTTTATTTTGCCGTAACCGCTGATGGCCAGACCCACCACAAACAGCAGGAAAAGGGCCACCGCCAGGATATAGAACCAGCCGGTGTTGGTGATGATCCAGGATTGGATGTCGCCAAACAGATTGCCGGCCGTGTCCGGGGCCAACACCGCAAAGAGGACGAAACAGAAAATGATGAGGGCCGAGCCGAAGAAGACTGGCGGATTCAATTGATGACTAATGGATTTTCCTTTGGGTGACATAGAGCCCATCTTGTGTTGTTGAGTCTGACACTAGTTTAACGGCGGTTAATGCCGGACTCAAAGGGCTTGTCCGGATTGCTGTCCAGTCTTTCGGTTCTTTTCTAAATGAATGTACCGAAATGAAAGTTAGCGCAGGCGCAGATAGAGTAGAAACCAGCTCCAGTTGGAACTGCGTTTACTTAGCCGGAATTGGCGCCCGAACTTGTCTTTCACTATAGCGTGGCTGGCTTGGGGATGGCGGGCCAGCTCCTGGCGGGTCAGTTGGGCGATGTCGAGGGCAGATAGATAGGTAGAGAGCACCAGCCGGTAAAGCATCTGGTCCTTGGCAAAAAGGGTCAGGCGGGTGGAGGCTCGTGACATCCGTTTTCCTGTGCTGTCCTGGTGCTAATTGCGTAACGTCTTGATAAGCATAGAGGCGTTAAGGGAAGAGTCAATCGCTTGACGGCCAGCAGCCATAAAAAAGCCCCGCCGAAGCGGGGCTTTTGCCTAAAGACAGTTACTGATGAGACTTACGCATGGCTTCATGGTCGCCTACCACTTCCATCTCTTCACTCAGGGCCTGCCCGGTGTTGGCAGGAGCACCTTTCTCGGCGCCGTGCATCCACACCACCAGCTTGCCGGAGATCAGCCACAGCACAACGGCAAAGAGGCACAGGAAGAGGGCGATGGACCCGAAGATCACCAGAATGCCGGCATCCTCAGCACGAATACCCAGGCCTTCGGCAAAGTGGCGTACCGCTTGGTACTCACCGGCACGCTCGGAGTAGGCACCGATCAAGCCGCCCAGCAGCTGGGCCAGGGCCGGCATCAGGAACCAGATACCCATAACCAGTGAGGCCAGGCGCATCGGCGCCAGCTTAGTCATCAGCGACAGGCCCACAGGGGAGATACAAAGTTCACCCAGGGTGTGGAACAGGTAAGCCAATACCAGCCAGATCATGGTGGCCTTGCCGTCGCCAGTGGTCTGCATCTCGAAGATACCGGCCACCAGGAAGCCAAAACCGATGGCGGTCAGGATAAGGCCGGCAACAATCTTGATGGGGGCGTCCGGGTTCTTGTCAATCTTGTTGAGCTTGATCCAAAGGATGGAGAACAAGGGCGCGAAGATCAGGATGAACATGGCGTTCAAGGACTGGAACCAGCCGGCCGGCACTTCAAAGGTGCCCACCATACGTTGGGTGTTGTCCTGGGCAAAGATGTTCATCAGGCCGCCGGCCTGTTCGAAGGCCAGCCAGAACATGACCACGAAGATAAAGAGGGTCAGGATCACCCGCAGGCGGTCGATTTCCACTTTGGTCAGGGGCTGCTTGACGCCGCCGCTGGCGGCCAGGGAGCGCTTGGCACCGGCTTCCAGGCCAACGTCACCCAGGAAACGCTGGGCAAACAGCAGTTGGATCACCACGGACAGGGCCATACCGATACCGGCAGCCAGGTAGCCGTAGCGCCAGCCCCAGGCCGGGTCTTCACCCAGGGTAGAGCAGATCAGCGGGGCAATGAAGGCGCCCAGGTTGATACCCATATAGAAGATGGAGAAGGCCGAATCACGGCGGGCATCCCCTTGGTCGTAAAGGTCGCCGACCATGGTGGAGATGTTGGGCTTGAAGAAGCCGTTACCGATGATCATCAGGCCCAGGCCAACATAGAAGAGGCTCAGGCTGTGGGGAGTGGCCACAAACAGGGTGAACTGGCCGGCAGACATCAAGGCGCCGCCCAGTACTACGGCTCGGCGTTGGCCGATAAAGGTATCAGCCAGCCAGCCGCCGATGATGGGGGTCAGGTAGACCAGAGAGGTGTAGTAAGCGTAGAGTTTCAGGGCTTCGGCAGTGGTCATGCCAAAGCCAGGGTTTGCTGCATCGGTAGCGGCGACCAGGGTCAGTACCAGCAGGGCGCGCATACCGTAATAGGAGAACCGCTCCCACATTTCCGTGGTGAATAGCAGGAATAGCCCCTTGGGGTGGCCCATCAGGGTCCCCTGTGGGATGTGATGACTCATGAATGAACTCCCGTCCTTCAGTGGTTCAGTTATTGTTTTGGTAGATTGACGGCCTCTTATACCCATGACCCCCACAAAACACAATAAAAGGCTGGCAGAGTTGTGACAGTGGCCGGCCCTGCTCAAAGGTGCACCAAGTGGCACCGGTGTCACCCATTGGACTAGGCAGATTGATTAACAAAATATTGAAAGTTGTTATAGCTGGGGTAAACTAATTCGCTAAGGTGACTCAGGGATGGTCCGGAGAAGTCGTAATGTCGGATTGGTATTTAGTGTATTGCCGTGCCAAACAGGAAGGGCGGGCAAAAGCGAACCTCCAAAATCAAGGATTTGAAAGCTACCTGCCTAAGGTCCTGGGCTCTCGTCTTTGCCGGGGTAAGCTCAAAACCCAGGAACAAGTTTTGTTCCCCAACTATCTCTTCGTCCAACTGGATGCCACGGGCGCCGATTTTTACAAGGTACGCTCCACCCGGGGAGTATCCGGTTTTGTCCGCTTTGGCGATATGCCTGTCAAGATCCCAGCCAAACTCATCAAGACCCTGGCACTCAACGAAGAGCGCCTGGAAGCTGCTGGTGTGATGGACCAGGGCTTCAAGCCTGGCCAGCGCGTCCGCCTGCTCAATGGGCCTTTCAAGGGGCTCAGCGCCATCTACCAGGCTCAGGACGGTGAAGAGCGGGTTAAGGTCATGATCGAGATCCTCCAACGTCAGTCAAATGTCTCCGTCGCCTTAAGGGACCTTGAACGCCAGTAAGTCTTTACTTGCTAACAGCGTGTTGATTTGGCTTTCTTTTGAAACTGCCTTGGTCGCCTTTGGGTAGAGAATGCTAATGTTGTGAGGCATTTCTGGCAGTGAGAAGGGCTCGGTCAATTCATTCTTTGCTGCTGAAAGGTGTTGGTGTGAGTTAGCCAGCAAAAGCAATATTTTTTTGAACTTTAATTTTTTTTTGCTTATAAATCATGCGCTTGTGATTTTGCTTTTGGTTTAACTTTCAAGCGTTACTTGGTACCCTAGTAGCACTGAAATAAGTTGTCGCAGCCCCGGCTTTCGGGCTGATTGGTGAGCATAGATGAGCCGGCGGGAAAGCAGGGCATGGAACACTGGTTGGATGCAACGTTGAATGGGCAGCCCTTGACGTAATAGAGACACAAAGTGTGGCTTGTTGGTGACAAGCCACACTTTGTGTTTTTTTGTAGCTTGGCTTTGGCCAAGCCATGAACAAACGAAAAAATCACCAATGGTGACTGCTATCAGCGCTGTGGGAGCTGTAACCCAGGGGCGGTAGCGTGTCTGCGATTCCCTTTCGTCATCCATGTAAATGGTTGTTTTTATTGTGGTTTTTGTTTTTGCACGAGTTCTTTTTTGGCATTCTTGCCAAGCAATCTGGCCGGAAGGCAGTGTTTATAATCTAAACGGAGCATTCGCGTGTTGAGGAAAATCTGGTTTGTTTTCACGGCACTTGTGATGTGTACGACAGCGTCTGCGGCGGCCATTTCGCCGGCAATGATTGAGCAATTCAAGACGCTCCCCCGTGCCCAGCAAGAGCAGCTGATGAAACAATATGGCATAGATCCATCTGAGTTCATCCAGCAGAGCGGTGGCAGTACCAAGCAGCCCGCCATGCCGTTACAACAACGTCAAAATGCCGGCAATAGCGCCGATTCTGACGCCGCCAGGAAAGAGGTGGACGACGAACCAGAAGAAAAAGCCGTGGTCGCCCGTTTCGGTTTGAACCTCTTCGATGCCGATATCAGCAGCTTCACTCCGGTGGATAATGCCCCTGTCCCCGAGAACTATGTAGTGGGCGCCAATGACGAGCTTTCCGTTCAACTCTTCGGTAAAGACAGCCAGCAACTGAGCTTGGTGGTGTCCCGGGATGGCAGTGTTAATTTTCCCGACCTGGGGCCTATCCAGGTTGCCGGCCTCACCTTTGCCGAGGTGAAGGCCCTGATCGAGGGGCGGGTCAAGGAACAGATGATAGGCGTTACGGCGGCTGTCACCCTCAACAGCACCCGTACCATCAGCATCTTTGTTGCAGGTGAAGCAAAATCCCCCGGCTCTTATGCCGTACCTGCCCTGACTACCGTTACCCAGGCGCTTTTTGTCGCTGGCGGTGTCAGTGATATCGGCAGCTTGCGGCATGTGGCCGTAAAACGTGCCGGAAAAACGGTGGCCAACTTTGACCTTTATGACCTGCTGCTAAGGGGCGATGCGTCGGACGATATCCGCCTGCAGTCAGGGGATGTGGTTTTTATTCCTCCTTATGCCGGCATTGCTGAAGTCAAAGGGGAAGTACGCAGGCCTGCCCTTTACGAACTGAACAAAGATGACACCCTGGCCGACCTGCTGGCCATGGCTGGCGGCGCCACCTCCGGCGCTTATCCTCAGGCTTCTGTCCTGGAGCGGGTCAATAACCAGAACCTTAGGGATATCCAGAACGTTGACCTGACCAAAACCAACATCCTGGCCGAAAAAGTTCGGGGCGGTGATGTGCTGCGGGTAGGGGTGACCTCCAACCGCTACGCCAATGCGGTGGTGTTGGCTGGTGCTGTGGTGCGCCCGGGGAAGTATGCCTGGCACCAAGGTATGAAGGTGCACGACTTGGTGGGTAGCCTCTGGGCCGATTTGAAACTGTCTGCAGATCTGGACTACGCGCTAGTGATCCGTGAGGTTAACGACCTGGGGGATATCCAGATACACCAGTTTGCCATAGGTAAGGCTGTTACCGAGGCCGGTGGCGATCAGGACCTGGCCTTGGCCCCCCGTGACATCGTGTTGGTGTTCAACTACGACGACAGCGCTCTGGACCGGCAAAAGCTCAACAAGTTGGTTGCCAAGGAACTCAAGCCGGTACTCAACCGCCCCTCTTCCGAGCGTTGGTTGAGCGAAGACCTGATCGCCAAAGGCTTCCAATATATCGAAGAAAAGCCGGAAGAATTGCGCTCCAAACAGGTGGCTGGTTTTAGCATCAGGGATGCAGCCTCAGAACAGTTTGTTGAAGACCAGGGCTTAAGCCTTGAGGAACAGGTAAGAACCCTGAGCGAAGAAGTGGACAGGATCATGTCCCGGCTCTACGTGGATCCGGAGTTGATGGCCCTGACCCCAGAGCTGAAGCGCCAGGAACTGCTGTTCCCGATACTGAAGAAACTCAAAGCCCAGGCTCGCAACGGCTCGCCTCTACAGATCCTGACCATTACCGGTGATGTCAAAGTACCAGGCGACTACCCCCTGGCTGACAAGAGCACCGTCAAATCCCTGATCACCGCTGCTGGCGGTCTTAAGGTATCTGCTTATATAGGCCGGGCCGAGCTGACCCGGGCCAAGGGCAGCAATAAAAGTGTCAACGGCATCAGCGTGGTGCACAAAGCGCTGGACCTGGAGAATGCCCTGGGTGGCGGTAACGACAACCTGGCGCTGGCAAGCCGCGATCGCCTCAACGTCTTTGCCACCCCTGATTGGCAGGTGGACCGCACCGTAGAAATTCGCGGTGAAGTGAAGTTTCCCGGCAGTTATACGGTCCACCGTGGGGAAACCCTGGAAGATGTGCTGCTGCGGGCCGGTGGCGTCACCCAGTATGCCTTCGTGGACGGCGCCGTTTTCACCCGCAAGCAGGTCCAAGAGCGTGAAAAACTGCAAGTGGGCAAGCTGATTGAGCAGCTGCGCACCGATGTGGCAACCCGCGCCTTGTCTGCCGATAAAACCCAGGTCACATACCAAGACGCCATGGCCATGATTGGCGAGCTGCAGAAGGTGGAGCCGGTAGGGCGTCTGGTTATTGACTTGCCGGAAGTGCTGGCCGGCAGTAGGGATGCTGATATGCAGGTGGAAGACGGCGATGTGCTTTACGTGCCCCGTAAGACCACCACCATCTCCGTGGTAGGGGAAGTGCAGCATGCCAGCAGCCACCGCTTCAAAGTCGGTATGTCGGTAGAAGACTATCTGAACCTGTCCGGTGGATTCCGTAAGCGTGCGGACGATGAACGTGTCTATGTGATCCGTGCTGACGGCTCGGTGATGATCCCTCAAGGCTCCAGCTGGTTCGCTGCCAACGAGGATGCCCTGCGTCCCGGCGATACCATAGTGGTGCCGCTCGACACCGAATACATGAATAGCCTCTCCATGTGGAGCAGCGTGACTCAGATCATTTATCAAAGTGCTGTCGCTTTGGCTGCTATAGCGACGTTGTAAGCCAAGCCTAAGAGGGCTACATGGTTGTAGTCCTCTCCACACATTTCAATTTGCTTTATAAGTCTGTGGCTGCGCCACAGGAATGAGGGTTCCATGAAGGACGCTGAGTTTCCGACATCAGATCGTTACCCACACCAAGCGGTGATGCAGGACGATGAAATAGACCTTCGCGAGTTGTTCGGTGCCATTTGGCGCGGTAAATGGTTCGTAATTGCCTGCACTGTTGTGTTCGCGGTGGTCTCGGTTGCTATTGCTTTATATCTTCCGAATATCTACAAATCTGAAGTCCTGTTGGCCCCTGCAGAAGAACAGCAGCAAGGGGGCTTAGCTGGGCTGGCGGGGCAATTCGGTGGCTTAGCATCGCTAGCAGGTATTAACCTGAGCGGCGGGAGTACTGACAAAACAAATCTTGCATTGCAGGTTCTGCAGTCCCGGGAGTTCATCAAGACCTTCATTGAGAAACATGATGTACTAGTTCCTCTTATGGCGGCGAAAGGCTGGAACCGGGATTCTAATACCCTGATTTGGGATACTGATATCTACAACCCTGAAAGTAAAAAGTGGGTGCGTGATGTTAAGCCTCCTTATCAGCCAAAGCCTTCAGCCCAAGAGGCTTATAAGGAATTTACTAAAAACATTCTGAGCTCTAGCCAAGATAAAGAGACAGGCATGGTAACGGTTTCTCTCAGCTTCTACTCGCCAGCGATGGCGCAGCAATGGGCAACATGGCTGGTGAAAGATCTTAATGATGTGATGCGTCAGCGAGATATGGCAGAGGCTAAAAAAAGCATTCAATATCTAGATGATCAGATAAGTAAGACCAACCTTACAGATCTTCGTGCAATGCTTTATCAATTAGTCGAGCAGCAAACTAAGACTCTGATGTTCGCCGAGGTGCGTGACGAATATGTATTTAAGACTGTCGATCCCGCTATCGTACCTGAAGAGAAGGATGAGCCCAAACGCGCCCTGATTTGCGTCTTGGGTACTTTGCTTGGCGGCATGCTGGGCGTGATGTGGGTACTTATCCGATATTTCATGCGTAAGGAATGAACTATGAATGTTTATCTGAGAAGCCCCGACGAATTTTCTATTGAGCAGATGCTTTCCACTGATAAAACGTCTGGTCTGACGAAAAGAGAGGCTTATGGAGCATCAGAAATCTACATATTCTGCCCTGAAGAAGATCTTGAGTCGGTAAGGGCTTCTGTTAAAGGGTTAGAAGTTAGATTTATCTTCAATGAGCCCATCCTTGAGAGCGTAAGAGGAAAAGTGATTTGCCATTACAAGAGTTCAGAACTACCTGGCAATTTGAGGGAGTTTCTTGTCCTGGCTACTGAGGTGGGTGCCTGGGTAGAGCCTTTGGTAAGCTATTTGGATTCCCGCTTAGGATACACCACTATTGAGCTTTTACATTCTGGCTATTTCCTGCATCAAAGAGCTTTCTCAATTCTTTCTGACAAGAAACAGGAGACTAGAAAGCGCATCATGGATCTCCTGATGGCAACGGCAATCTCTGTTTTTGCTTTTCCCTTCATGTTGCTGACGATACTTGCTATTAAATTAGAGTCCAGAGGTCCTATCTTTTACAAACAAAAGCGGGTTGGCCAGTTCAACCAAGAGTTTGAAGTGGTTAAGTTCCGTTCCATGTGCACCGATGCTGAAAAAAATGGCGCAGTATGGGCAAAAGAGAATGACAATCGTGTCACCAAGGTTGGACGCTTTATTCGTAAGACACGCATAGACGAGTTGCCACAACTGATTAATGTCTTCAGAGGAGAAATGTCTATTGTAGGTCCTCGTCCTGAGCGTGAGATCTTTATCCGTGATTTAGAAAAGCATATTCCTTACTATCGTTTTCGTCATGCTGTTAAACCTGGAATCACCGGGTTGGCCCAAGTTAGATACCCCTATGGAGCATCAATTGAGGATGCTAAGTGGAAACACCGTTTTGATGTTCATTACATAAAGCATCACCGAGCAATCTTGGATCTCAAGATAATCCTGATGACAATCAAAGTTGTCTTATTTGGTATGGGAAGGTGAAGTGAAAATAGAGATCCTTTCTGAACAGCCAGCTATGTTGGGTGAAGGAATTTTTTTCGATGACGAAACTAAAGATATTTATTGGCTCGATATACTCAATTCAAAGTTATACAGGAAAAATATCATAAATGAGGAAATTCCTGTTCAAGAGTTCGATGTCGGAGATATGCCAAGTTCGATACTGGAAGTTTCTGATGATGTTATTACCTTTATTGACCGAACAGGACTCTGTGAATTTAATATAAAAGAGCAAGTTTACAATACCATCCTATTGACACCCTACTCAGGTCAAAGTGAGATTTTTAGAGCTAACGATGGTGTCAAACTCAACAATGGGTTAGTGCTTTACGGCACAATGCAGATAGAGCCTGATAATAAGAAAGGAAGCCTTATATGTTGCTCAAAAGAAAACATTATTAGCCACATTCATAATGAGATATTTATACCAAACAGTTTTATCGAAGTGGATGACAAGGTCATTATTTCTGATTCATTGATTGGTGAAGCCTTCGTTTATTCTATTAACAATGGAGAGCTTGAAAGAAAAGGCCTTTGGAGTAATTTTTCTTCATGTGTCGGAACACCTGACGGTGGATGCCTTGATATGCAGGGAAATATATACCTTGCATTCTGGGATGGGCATGCCATTTATAAATTTGACAGTGACGGTAAGGTCTTAGGAAAAATAGAACTCCCAGTACCCAGGCCTACCAATTGCGTTGTTGTTGGCTCTTCTTTGTATGTGACTTCTGCTATGGTTGGTTTGTCTGAAATTGAATTGGAAGAATATCCAAAATCTGGCCATCTATTGAAGGTGGAGTTAGGAGAGTCAAAATGAAAAGACCTCTAGTTAGTATTGTTATTCGTACGTTGAATGAAGAGCAATATTTGAACGAGTTGCTTCAAGCAGTCAAAAATCAAGACCGAAGTCTTTTTGATATCGAAACGGTAGTTGTCGACTCCGGCTCAACAGACTCTACCCTCGATATTGCTCAGAAATTTGGTTGCCGGGTTACTTATATTGAGAAGAGTCAGTTCACCTTTGGACGTTCACTGAATATTGGTTGCGAGTTCGCGAAAGGTAGTTATCTCATTTTTGTCAGTGGTCATTGCGTACCTTGTGATGAGTATTGGGTTAACAACCTTGTTAGACCTCTCATGAGAGATTGTGTCTATTCATATGGTAGACAGCTTGGTAGAGACACGACAAAATTCAGTGAATGTCAGCTTTTTTCTAAATACTTTCCTGAAGAGTCAAGAATTCCTCAGGAAGGTTTTTTCTGTAACAACGCTAATTCGGCTATACGAAAAGACATTTGGGAAGCACATCACTTTGATGAGAGCCTTACTGGCTGTGAAGATATGTATCTTGCCAAAGAGCTAGTTGGACTTGGACTAAAGCTAGCTTATGTTGCGGAGGCAGGTGTTTATCATATTCATGATGAATCATGGGAGCGAGTTAGGATACGATATGAGCGCGAAGCTGTTGCGCTCCAAAAGATACTGCCCCAAGTTCATGTTACGCTTTTTGATACAATAAAATATATTTCCACGGGGATTATTAAGGACATTAGAGCTGCGCTTTCTTCAGGAGTTCTTTTAAAAGAGTTAAACTCAATAATAAGATTTAGGTTTGCACAGTATATCGGTGCATATAAGGGAAACCATATTAATCGCAAGGTTTCGGAGGAAATGAAGTTGAGATACTTTTACCCTCGAGTGACTGATATGAACGTAAATATTGAGTACAAATTAGAGGATAGAGATTCTCAAGATGCCTAAAAAAATTGTAGCATTGCTTCCTATGAAGGCTAACAGTGAGAGAGTTAAAGGTAAAAACTTCAAGCAACTTGCTGGAAAACCTCTCTTTCAGTGGATACTCGACTCCCTGCTTGCAGCTCCTGAAATTGATCAGGTAGTAATTAATACAGATGCAAGGCATATTTTGCTTGAGAGTGGACTTAAGGAGAGCAACAGAGTTGTTATTCGAGAGCGTAGGCCAGAGCTTTGTGGTGATTTTGTTAGCATGAACTTAATATTGGCTGATGACATTGAGAATGTCGATGCAGATGCTTACGTAATGACTCATACCACAAATCCTTTATTGTCTACTGAAACTATCTCCACTGCTATAAGAGCATTTTCAGAAGGGAATGACTCCCACGATTCACTGTTCACTGTCAACAAGTTCCAAACTCGATTTTATAGAGAAGACTTGACTGCCGTTAACCATGATCCAAAAAATCTCATCCGGACACAGGACTTAGAGCCTTGGTTCGAGGAAAATTCATGTCTTTATATATTCACAAAAGACAGTTTCAAGAAAAATCAAGCTCGTATTGGAACGTCTCCAATAATGTATGTGACTCCACGTCTTGAATCCATTGATATTGATGAACCTGAGGATTGGGTAATAGCTTCAGCGCTTGCAAATTACCTTAAAAAAGAGAACGTTTGAAATGAAAATTTTAGTCACCTGTCCACCCATGCTGGGTATGAAAGAGCAATTTCTTCCTATTTTAGAAAAATATGGTGTTGAAGTTTTCTGCCCTGATGTTGTTCAAACACTTTCCGAAGAAGAGCTCATTCAGCTCGTCCCTGGATTTGATGGTTGGATAATAGGAGATGACCCGGCCACTCGTGCCGTATTCGAATCTGGTAAAATTGGGAAATTAAAAGCGGCGGTGAAATGGGGCATCGGCGTTGATAACGTCGATTTCCAGGCATGTGATGACTTGAATATTCCGATCACTAACACCCCAAACATGTTTGGGGCCGAAGTCGCTGATATTGGCGTGGGTTACCTTATTGCCTTGGCTAGAGAAACATTTTACATTGACAGGGAAATAAGGAAAGGAAACTGGCCTAAAAATCGGGGAATATCGCTCCATGACAAGAAAGTAGGCCTAATTGGCTATGGAGATATCGGACGGAATGCTGCCAGTAGGCTAGTCGCGTTGGGAATGAATGTCCTAGCTTACGATCCAGGTGTCAGTAGCATTGAGGATGAGGGTATTAAATTAGGGCAGTGGCCTCATGGGGTAGAAGACTGTGACTTTCTATTTTTTACCTGTTCATTGAATAAGAAAAATTACCATATGCTTGATGCGAAGGTTCTAGGGGAGTGTAAGAGAGGTATACGTATCGTCAATGTAGCTAGAGGACCACTTATTGACGAAAATGCTCTTTGTGATGCATTGAAATCAGGCTCCGTGCACTCTGCAGCTTTGGACGTATTTGAAATCGAACCTTTACCTATGAACAGCTATCTTCGTGAACACCCTCTTTGTATCATGGGTTCACATAATTCCTCCAATACTATTGATGCGGTTGCCAAGACTAATGAGGTAGCAATTGGAAAGCTCATGGACTTTTTAGGAATAGCGCGTATATGAAATCCGTTATTATTACGGGATCTAATGGCGGAATTGGATCCGCCATATGTAGCCATTTTTTGAAATTAAGATATAAGGTTATCGGTATAGATTTAGGTGAGGATAGAAATCACTTGGATTCCTATCTTTCATGTGATCTTTCGAAACTAAAAATTTCTACTATTTGTGACTCTTTCACTGCATCTTTACAGAGTGAAATCGGCGATTCACATTTGGTTGGATTGGTAAATAATGCTGCTTTACAGGTATGCGGAGGTATTGAGAGTATTAGTGTTGAGGACTTCTCAAGATCACTTGATGTTAATGTAGTAGCACCTTTTATCTTATCAAAGATTTGCTTCTCTAACCTCAAAGAGAATAGTGGTTCTATAGTTAATATTGGGAGTATACATTCTAAGTTGACCAAGCCGAATTTTGTTGCTTATGCGACGAGTAAATCAGCTTTGCTTGGACTTACGCAAAGCTTAGCTGTCGATTGTGGAGCAAGCATTAGAGTTAATGCAATTCAACCAGCTGCAATCGCGACAGAAATGTTGCTTGATGGATTTAAAGATAATCCAGATTCATACTCAAAGCTCAGAGATTATCATCCAACTAAATCGATAGGTGAGACTTCTGAAATTGCGCGGGTAGTTGAATTTCTTTTGTTGCAGAGTAATAAATTCTTGAATGGCAGTGTCATAGATGTGAGCGGTGGTATTAGCTGTCGGTTACATGATCCTGTTTGAAAAATTAACTAAAATATTCTTGAGTAATGTCTAGATATATAAGAAAATCTTATTTTTATTTTATTTATATGATATCACGCGTTTTTTTTGTCTGGAATTTTTTGAGAGGAAAAAAACGCGTTCTCGTTTTCACCGATTCAAGGGGGTTTGAGATAACTAAAAAGACAAATAGAGGAAATCCATTTTCTTCATACGCCTCTCACATTATAAAAAATTATTGCTGTGATTATTATCTGTGTCCTGAAAAGTACACCAGTATTGTCGATTTCATAGCATTGAATAAAGAGATCGATATTAATAAATATGATCTAATTATATTGCATTGTGGGATCGTTGATTTTGCCCCACGGCCTGAAAGCTCTTTCTTGGAAATGAGAGATATGAAGTCTTTGAAGGCTGAAGAAAATGGAGTGACGGATTTCATTTCTAAAGCCCGCTTAGATGATACTTATTATATGGGGGAGAGTACTTTCAGCTATATAGATTATCTAGAGCTTCCAGAACTATTAACATCACTTGATAGTATTAAAAACAAAACTATCTACATAGGAATAAGTAGAGTACTTACTGGCTGGAGAGGGAATTATTGGAGAGATAGGCCATTTAACATTAATAGACAACTCGATGCTAATGAAATCATGTTGGATTATTTCAAAAATAATATAGACCTTTCTAAATGGTCAGATGAAAATATAAAAGAATATACGTCGGATAATGTCCACTATACTAGCGCTGGATTTTCTGTTATTAAAAAAGAATTAATTAAAGCACTAGAGAATATAGAATGAAAATTCTAGCTAGACTTTTAACATACGGGGTGAGTGAGGTATTAAATAGACTAGCTCCGATAATAACTTCTTTTATATTGGCTAAAAAACTAGGCGCGGAGTCATTCGGTGAATTGTCACTTATCGTTGTAGGAGTGGAAATTCTTTTTATATTTATTTCAAATAATATTCAAGCTGTTTCCCGCATTGAGTTTTTTAAAAGAAATACTGAAGAATATATAGAGTTTTCGAAAAACGCATTTTGCTTTAGCTTTTTTGTTTTTTTCTTTTCATTGCTTTTAATCGGTATTCTATCGTTAATAGAGGCTGATGCTTCTCTTTTACTCTTACCCTGTATTGCATTATTTAGAAGTATGGCGCAATTCTATCTATCCACTCTGCAGTGTAGTAAAGAATCGTGGTCATATTTTAAGGTTCAAATAACCTTTATACTTGTTTTTTTTGTATCGTTTTCCTTGACATTGAATTACGGCATCTACTCTTGGATATTATCAATGCTCATAGCAGTAATATCTCAGGCCATAATTGGAATGGTGCTAGTAAGAAAAAAAACAGGCATTTGTATCTTCCCATTGGCGTTCCATAGAAAATTAAATTGGTCGCAAGTAAAATTCGGCTACTCTTTTATGCCTCAAGCATTAGGGTGGTGGATGAAAAGCGGATTGGACCGGTATATTATTTCATTCAGCTATGGGTTATCTATTCTAGGTAAATACTCTCTATCCTATCAATTTGCATCATCAATAATGATCTTAGTGAGCGCGCTTAATCTAACAATTGTTCCTGAAATAAACAGCTTGATAAAGCAGAAAAAGAATCTAGCGAACGATAAAGTTAATAAAATATATTTTGCTTCATTTACTTTGATAGTAGTATCATCTTTGGCGATTTATTTTTTATCAACTATTATTATTGAGTATTATTTTCAGGATTATGATAAAGCAATTTCATATCTTCCCTTTCCTTTGATCTCGCTAATGATCCAGGCAAGCTCTTTAATAATGATGAATGAATTGTATTTTAGAGATCATGGATGGTTTGTTGCGAGACTGGTCTTTCTTAATTTTCTTCTCCAAGGTGTTTTGAGCTTTTTACTATCAAAAAGCTTTGGAATTGAAGCGGTATTAATTAACTCAATTTTATTCAACTTGGTACTTTTTACTTTCGTATTGGTCAAAGTTAATAATTCAAGAGCGATATAATTAGGAAATCTAAATGGCAATTCGTTTTAAAGTCTTGGATATAATCAAAAAAAATATCGATCTTAATGCTATCCCCTATCAAATGCGAGAAGAGCCCTTTGTCTACGGGTTCCCTGATACTAAAAAAATAAGATCTCTTAAAGGTAAGTTCGCGGGGAAAAGATGTTTTATATTGGGAAATGGTCCTTCATTAAATAAAGTAGATCTCTCTCTGTTAAAGAATGAATACTCTTTTGCTGTAAACGGAATTTTCTATAAAACTGATGAGTGTGGCTATCGCCCAACCTTTTACGTTGTTGAAGATAAGGCTGTAATGGCTGACAACATTGAAAGAATTAATGAATATGAGGCGCCATATAAATTTTTCCCAATAAATTATAGAAGCAAGGTTAAAAATAGAAAAAATTGTTTGTTCTTCAGGATGAATACCGGATTTTATAAAGAGTGCTCTCCTAATTATGGAGTTCCCAGGTTTTCTACAGACGCCTCAAGACGTCTCTATTGTGGTCAATCCGTAACTATGATTAATTTACAGCTTGCTCATTATCTAGGCTTTTCGGAAGTCTATTTAATTGGTATGGATTTTAATTATGAAATACCTAAGAGTGCAGTAGTTAATGGTAAGGAAATTTTATCTACGGAAGATGATTGTAATCATTTCCATCCTGAATATTTTGGGAAAGGAAAAACATGGCATGACCCGCAACTAGATAAGGTGTTAAATAGCTATAAGATGATGAAAATTGTGTATGAGGCGTCGAATAGAAGAATATTTAATGCGACTGTGGGAGGAAAGCTTGAAGTTTTTGAGAGGGTCGACTTTGATAGTCTATTCTAATCCCTCTAAAGTAAGCCATCCAACGGGGGCGATGCTCGCTCCCGTTGTTAATATGGGGACAGTGATCATATTGATGGCTTACTCCCCTGCCATTTTATTCCTATACTGTATACTGAGTATGCTGTTATTGTCATACTCCAGTTCTAGATACAATCAAGATACTAATATCGCGAAATCGTTTTTTGTTGTTTTGGCTATAGGCATTTCATACGCAACAATCATAGCTGCTGTCAGCGAGCCTATTTTCTTATACGAAGAGTCTGACTTTACAACTTACTATAATAATTACTTATTATTTCTACACAATGATTTTAGTTCAGATTTTTTTGAATTTGGAGCAGGGCTCGAAGTCGGAGTTCCGCTATTAAATTATTTCCTATCTATTATAATTGGTGGAGAATACCCTAATATTGTAAGGCTTTTCTATTCTGTCCTGATGGTTCTTCTATTCAATATTCTGATCTTCTCATTCAATAAGAAAAAGAAATTAACTGTGAAGGAACTATCTCTCTTATATGTGATGAGCTTCATTTTCTTCAAGTACGGAGCCCTACTCAATCATCTTCGCCAAGGAATTGCATCATTTTTTATATGCTACGCAGTTTTTTCAGAAGGCAAAAAAAAATGGTTGCCTTTTTTGGTGGCGATATCCTTTCATGCATCATCATTGGCGATTTATCCGCTGGTTAACTTCCTGCTGCGTTCCAAAGACAGAAGAAAACTCAGTATTTTTATCTTGGTCTCATTGGTGAGTGCTGCTCTACTTTTCTTATTTGTTAAAATTTTAAGCCAGTTTATGGCTAGCTCAAACATACTAGTTCTGGCTAAGCTGGTATGGGCATTTTCTAAAGTAACAGAATTAGATAATGTGCTTGCATCGTTAAAGTTGGCATTTACCGCCTCAGTTTATATAGTGCCTATTTTGATGATTTATATAATAAAAAGAATAAAATATGGTAAGCCTAGCAAGAATGATGACTGGTTATATAATATACTATCAATATATATCTATACTTTAGCGTTTTCATTTCTTCCTGGAATATCTATTAGGACATTGACACCTATTTACTCAATCCTGATGGGTTACCTTTATTTTGTCTCATTTACGAAAATAACAAGATTTACGCAAGTTAGAGAGTTTTCTTTAATTATAATTATATTTTTCTTTATGAATTGGATTTTCTCGTCGCCTAAATACTATTATCAGTATCCTATGTTCGATTCATCTCCATTTTATTATGCAGACCAATTATTTAAAACGTCAGGTCATGTATATCGAGAAACGCTCCCTAGTTTGGAAGATAAAGAAATAATAAACCCGAATAGATAGAAATATGAAACTGTCAATTATTCTTGCAACCTGTAATCGAAGCGATATCATCCACTTCATGCTGGACTCGATATCAAAGATAGAAATAAGTAATGATTTTATATTAGAGTTACTCGTCATCGATCAGAGCTTCGATGATAAAACGTTTAATGTTATTCAATCTTATGCCAATTCACTGGACATTCTATATATTCATGCCTTACGTCGAGGTTTAAGTCATAGTCGAAATATTGGTTTGTTGTTAGCGACAGGTGACATTGTTTGCTTCGGAGATGATGACTGCACTTATCCCACGAACTTACTGGAATCACTAAAAAAGTATTCATTCTCAACTCAAGATAGCATTGTTGGTGGTGGGGTTTATATTCCAGGAACAGCTACACTCACCAAGTATACTCGTAAATCTGAGTGCACTTCGATAAACCAACTTAATATGGCCAAATTGATCACGTCAATTTCTATTTTTATCAATAAAAATTCGATAGATGAAGTGGGAGTGACCTTTGATGAAAGACTTGGTTTAGGAGCGGAATTCTCTAGTTGTGAGGAACTTGATTTCGTTTACAGATTACTTTCTTCTGGCGTTAAAGGCATTTATGATCCAAGTCTAGCGGTATTTCATGCTGAACCCGAAGGGTACAGCGAGGAAAAAACCTTCAGCTACGCAAAAGGCCATGGGGCATATTGTAGAAAACTTCTATCCTCTAGTAATTTTAGTGCCCTTCAGTATGTTTTCTTAAAATTTATGAAAACACTAGCAAAAATACCATTGCAGCTTATATCTGGACACCAATACCATGCAATGAAGTATTTTAAAGGTTTCTTGTATGGGTTTAGAAGATATAAGAGAAATGACTGATGACTATGAAGAAAAAGTGCAATCGTTCAATTTCCTTCTATGATGTAAATCTTCTTAATCATAAGAATTATATTGGCGATATAATACTAGAGTTTTTTAATAATGACTACTCAGTAACTTTATTTTATGACGAATTTCACGTCGAAGCTTTTAATTTTTTCTCAAAATACAAAATTGAAATGGTCAAAAATGGGATTTTTTCAAGATCCAGAATAAAAAAGAAACTGATTAATTCTGGTGCTCAAGTGTTGATAGTTAATGCTCAAAGGCTTAGTGATAGCGCTTTTGTGACTGTGGCTAGAAGTTTGGGAATAAAAACAGGCATGATTCAGCATGGCATGTATATCCCATTCATGAAACGAGAACGTTTCTTCCTTTTCAAAAAGGCAATAAAAACCCTGAGGTATTTGGCTTATTCCTTTATCATCGCCAGGACGTTAGGCAAAGATTTTGGCAATGTCTTTCGAAGCTTTTTTGGAACCTTTGTTAAAGGGGCGGTTTATAAAGACGCCGTCCACTTCCACAAAGAAGTGAACACTGATTTTGTTTTGGTTTACGGCCCTTACTGGAAGCAGTATCATTCTGATAATTTTGGTTATGATGAATTTCAGATGTATGATATTGGATATCATGAGTTATCGAAGATTGATATGATAAAAGGTTCACCAATAGAGCAAGATACCGTTTGTTACATTGCTCAAACGTTGGTGGAGGATGGTCGTTTACCTAAAGAAATGCAGATCGAATTCCTTGAGCAGTTGGAGAGACTGGATACAGTCCAAGTCGTAATTAAACTTCATCCTCGGTCAGATAAAAGCATGTATGAAGGTAGAGGCTTCCGCCTGCATGAAGACGCAAACCTCCCCCATTGTCCATTGTACATCGGACACTACTCATCATTACTTGCTTTGGCTGGTAGCATTTCTGGAATGGTTTTATATGAATTTCCAGGGCACGATATACCGGATTATTTCTCTAGCCATGCAATCGTTGTAAAAAATGTCAAGGATGTATCCAAGACCATCTCAAATTCATTGAAGTTACCTTCCTGTATCACAGGTTCTAACTTTGACGATGTTTTCTCCTTTGGATATACTCCCCAGCTCGCATTTAAAATAATTCACGCTGCTAAAGATTAAATTTAATTTATGGATGAGAGGTTTTTTATGAAAGCTGTTATTCCTGTGGCGGGACTAGGTACTCGCATGTTACCCGCCTCTAAAGCCATTCCGAAAGAAATGCTGCCTGTGGTGGATAAACCTCTTATCCAATATGTTGTTAATGAGTGTATTGCTGCGGGTATCAAAGAAATTGTGCTGGTTACTCATTCCTCTAAAAATGCGATAGAAAACCACTTCGATAAAAGCTTTGAGCTGGAATCCATGCTTGAGCGCCGTGTTAAACGCCAGCTCCTGGATGAGGTGCAAAGCATTTGCCCGGAAGGAGTAACCATCATGCATGTGCGCCAAGGTGAAGCTAAAGGCCTGGGCCATGCCATCATGTGTGCCAAGCCTCTGGTAGGTGATGCGCCTTTTGCAGTTGTGCTTCCCGATGTATTGGTTGACGACGTAGCAGCTAATCCGCAGAGCGATAATATGGCCGAGATGGTTCAGCGCTTTTTAAGCACGGGTACCAGCCAGGTTATGGTTGAGGCAGTGCCTCAGGAGTCAGTTAGCAGCTATGGTGTAGTCGATCTGAAAGGCGAGGCTATTAACCCTGGTGAATCGGTAACCATGTCGGCCATTGTTGAAAAGCCGCCGGCGGAAGAAGCCCCATCGAATATGGCGGTGGTGGGGCGCTATGTCTTCAGTAAGGACATCTGGCCTTTGTTGGCCAAAACTCCTATTGGCGCCGGTGGCGAAATCCAACTTACCGATACCATAGCGCTTTTGATGGAACGTCAGGCGGTAGAAGCCTACCGGATTAAAGGGCATAGTCATGACTGTGGCGATAAGCTCGGCTATATGAAGACTTTTGTTACCTATGGTCTGCGTCATCCTAAGCTGGCTGGCAAATTTGCGGACTTCTTGAAAGGGTTGGAGTTGTAATCATGATTTTGGTTACCGGTGGTGCCGGTTATATCGGTTCCCATACTGTATTGGAATTGCTACAAGCAGGGCATGAGGTTCTGGTATTGGATAATCTGTCCAACAGTACTGAGGCGTCTCTGGAGCGCGTGGCCAGTTTGGCTGGCCGGCAAGCGTATTTCGTTAAAGGAGATGTGCTGGACAGGCAATTGCTTGACCAGATCTTTGCTCAATACCCCATCACCTCGGTAGTCCATTTTGCCGGCCTTAAGGCGGTAGGGGAGAGCACCGAGCAACCCTTGCGCTACTACCAGAACAATGTCGCTGGTACCTTGACCCTGTGTGAGGCTATGGCTGAGGCTGGTGTATTTAAGTTGGTGTTTTCATCTTCCGCGACGGTTTATGGCGACCCGGCAATAGTTCCGATCACCGAAGCTGCGCCAGTTGGTAATACGACCAATCCCTACGGTACCTCCAAGTTTATGGTTGAACGTGTCTTGGCTGACTTGGCCAAAGCAGACGAGCGTTGGGCTATCGCAGTGCTGCGCTATTTCAACCCTGTTGGTGCCCATGAGTCGGGCCTTATTGGTGAGGACCCTAACGGCATTCCCAATAACCTTCTGCCCTTTATTAGCCAAGTAGCAGTAGGGCGCCGCGAGCAGCTTAGTGTCTTTGGTAATGATTATCCCACCCCTGATGGTACCGGGGTACGCGACTACATCCATGTTGTGGATTTAGCTCTTGGCCATCTCAAAGCCTTGGATAAGTTAGCTTTGCAAAAAGGATGGCAGGCTTACAATCTGGGCACTGGCAACGGTTACTCGGTGCTCGAGATGGTCAAGGCTTTCGAAGCGGCATCTGGCCGTGAAGTGCCTTACCGAGTAGTAGAGCGTCGCCCAGGAGACATCGCCACTTGCTATGCCGACCCGGCTTATGCCCAAGAGGCCTTAGGATGGCAGGCAGAAAGGGATTTGGGCACCATGATGCGTGATGCCTGGCGCTGGCAATCTCAAAATCCCAATGGCTACACAAGCTGAAAGGGCGCCCTAGGGCGCCCTTTTTGTTATGATGCTTCGCCTAAGTTAGAGGGTGAATGTATGCGTTATCTTGTAACCGGTGCTGCTGGATTTATCGGTTTTCACGTGGCCAAGCGTCTGCTGGACGCCGGGCACCAGGTTGTGGGCATTGACAATATTAACGATTATTACGATGTCAGCCTTAAAGAAGCGCGCCTTAACCTATTGGCGCCTTATGAGCATTTCCAGTTCGTTAAGATGGATTTGGCCGATAGGGCTGCAATGGCGCAGCTGTTCAGTGGCCCCAGGTTTGACCGGGTCATTCATCTGGCTGCCCAGGCCGGTGTGCGCTACTCCATCGACAACCCCCATGCCTATGCTGATGCAAACTTGGTGGGGCACCTTAATGTGCTGGAAGGGTGCCGGGCTCAGGGAACGGCCCATTTGGTATATGCGTCTTCCAGCTCAGTTTACGGCTTGAACACTGAAATGCCGTTCAAAGTGGCTGACAGTGTTGATCATCCAGTATCTCTCTACGCAGCCACCAAGAAAGCCAACGAGTTGATGAGTCATACCTACTCGCACCTTTATCAGGTCCCCACCACAGGGCTGCGCTTTTTTACGGTTTATGGTCCCTGGGGCCGGCCTGACATGGCACTTTTTAAATTCACCAAAGCCATTTTGGATGGCTACGCCATCGATGTGTACAACCATGGTGATATGCAGCGTGACTTCACCTACATCGACGACATTGTCGAGGCTCTGCTGCGTGTTAGTGAAGAGATCCCCGCCGCTAATGATCAATGGTCGGTGGAAAAGGGCAGCGCTGGCGAAAGCTCAGCTCCCTACCGGGTGTTTAATATTGGTGCGGGTAACCCCGTGAAGTTGACTGCTTTTATAGAAGCAATAGAGGCTGCGACAGGTCTTAAGGCCAAGCAGAATCTGATGCCCATTCAGCCTGGTGACGTGCCGGCGACCTGGGCTGATACCGAGGATTTGTTCAACGCCATTCAGTTCCAGCCTCAGGTGGGGGTGAATGAAGGAGTGGCTGAGTTTGTACGCTGGTATAAAGATTTTTACCTGTCATGAAAAAGGGCGCCTCGGCGCCCTTTATAGTCTGCGGATCCTTTCCGGCGCATTCATACGCTCCAACTCCTGTTCCCTGAGCTCTTCTGCCTTGTACACTTGGAATTTTTCACTTGCGCTTTGGCATTCTTCCAATGCTCTCTTTACCATTAATTCCAGTGTCTCGAGACTTTTTGCGCGGCGAAAATGCGGAAGCCAGTCGTCGCTGGTTTTCATCCAGTCAAGGTTCCTTTCATCATGAGTGGGTATCATCGATATGCTCAGGATGAAAGCCTGAGCGGTGAACAGGAATAGGCGATTACCTATTCCTTATCTTAGCAAGCTTTTTCCTCATGCCCTAGGCCTTTACCTGCTTAAGGCGAGCACTTACTTGGCTGCCTGGCTCCGGTGGCGATGGTTGTTTAGCCTACGCAGGCCTTGGTGCTTGGCGACATGAGCCTGCTGGGATAGCATTGGCCCTCTTTGAGATACCCAAGGATTGTGATGAGAATAGGTGTCGACCTGGGCGGAACCAAAACAGAAGTCGTGGTGCTTGACCAAAGGGGACAGGTTGTCTTCCAAAAGCGTCAACCTTCCCCCAGGGGCAACTATGCGCAAACCTTATCCAGTATTGCAGCCTTAGTTAAAGAGGCTAGCTCAGTTATCAGCACGCCGGCAACCTTGGGGGTCGGTATTCCAGGCGTCTTGGATAAGGCATCCGGCCGAGTGCGCAATGCCAGTGCTACTTGGCTGAACGGTATGCCACTGGCTAAAGACTTGGCAACACTGCTGGGCCAACCGGTGAGAGTGGCCAACGACGCTGATTGTTTTACGGTATCGGAAGCGGTAGACGGAGCAGGGCATGGCGCCAGCGTCGTGTTTGGTGTCATCTTGGGTACGGGCTGCGGCGGTGGCATTGCCGTCAATGGTCGCCCCTTAACTGGCCCGAATGGCTTGACGGGTGAGTGGGGGCATACGCCTTTGCCATGGCCTCGCCAGGATGAACGGCCGGTTCCCGCCTGCTTTTGTGGTAAGTCCGGCTGTCTTGAGCAGTACCTGTCGGGGCCAGGGGTCAGCCGTGACTACCAGGTGCGTGCAGGCCAGCATTTGGATGTGGCCGCCATTGTTGAACGGATGCGCCAAGGCGAGGCGCAGGCTGTGTCGGCTTGGCATGCGTTCATCGACCGACTGGCCAGAGGCTTGTCGCAAGTCATCAATATCCTGGACCCAGACGCAATAGTGATTGGCGGCGGCCTATCCAACATTGATGAGATCTATGCACAACTTCCTGCCTCTTTGACCGCTTATGTACTTGGGGGCGAGTGTATAACCCCCATAGTGAAGGCCCACCACGGAGATGCCAGCGGTGTGCGCGGTGCGGCCTGGTTATGGCCTCTTTGAAGTTTCCTTTTCCCTGTCCTCCAGCCTTGGCTGTTATAGTGTGCCTCAAGACACAAGGCTGGGTTCCTATTGAGAGTTACGGATGAAAGTCACGGTATTTGGTATTGGTTATGTGGGTTTGGTGCAAGCAGCGGTATTGGCTGAAGCTGGCCACCACGTGTGTTGTGTCGATATCGATCAAGGCAAAATCGACGGCCTGAAGCAGGGCATTATTCCCATTTATGAACCTGGCCTGGAGGCCTTGGTAAAGAAAGGAACCCGGGAAGGGCGCCTGTTGTTTACCACTGATGCCGCTCTGGGGGTGGGCTTTGGTGAGCTGCAGTTTATTGCCGTTGGCACGCCTCCTGACGAAGACGGTTCTGCCGACCTTAAATATGTACTGGCTGTGGCTCAGACCATTGCCCAGCATATGACTGGTTATAAGGTCATCATCAACAAATCCACTGTGCCTGTGGGCACCGCTGATAAAGTCAGTGCCAAGGTGGCCCAGGTACTGGCCGAACGCGACTCTTCGCTCAGTTATGCTGTTGTATCCAACCCCGAGTTCCTGAAAGAAGGTGCCGCAGTCAGTGACTGCCAGAAGCCTGATCGCATCGTGATTGGCACCCAGGATCTCCAGGCCGAGCAAAAGATGCGTGAACTCTATGCGCCTTTTAACCGCAATCATGACAAGGTCATTGTCATGGATGTGCGCAGCGCCGAGCTGACCAAGTATGCGGCAAACTGCATGCTGGCCACTAAAATCAGTTTTATGAATGAGATGGCCAACCTGGCCGAGCTGCTGGGCGCCGATATCGAAGCTGTGCGTAAGGGCATTGGTTCTGATCCCCGTATCGGGTACCACTTTATTTACCCGGGTTGCGGTTATGGTGGCTCCTGCTTCCCCAAAGATGTACAAGCTCTGGTCCGTACTGCCGAGCAGGTGGGTTATCAGCCCCAACTGCTGCAGTCGGTTGAAGCGGTTAACTATCGCCAGAAACAGAAGCTGTTCCAGTTCATCAACAGGCACTTCAAAGGTGAACTGGCCGGTAAAACCATAGCGCTGTGGGGATTGGCATTTAAACCCAATACCGATGACATGCGTGAAGCCTCAAGCCGGGTGCTGATGGAGTCCCTCTGGGCCGCTGGCGCCAAAGTGCAGGCCTTCGACCCAGAAGCCCAGCACGAAACCCAGCGTATATACGGTGATAGGGACGACTTACTGCTGGTTGACTCCATGGAAGCCGCCTTGCAAGGGGCTGATGCGCTGATGATATGTACCGAGTGGCAACCCTTCCGGGCGCCTGACTTTTCCTACATCAAGGAGCAACTGAAGGACGCGGTTATTGTTGATGGGCGCAACCTCTATGACCCGGCCCAGATGAAGGCCCAAGGTTTTGCCTATTACGGCATTGGCAGAGGGGAGAGTGTCACTACCTTTTAACCATAACCTGATGAAGGGATCGCAGGTGGAAAGTACAAATAATAAGCTTGCCTGGGCAGCCTTTGGGCTGCTCTTTTTGTTTGCCACGCAATACTTCCAGCACAATATTGGCGGCTATGGACTGCAGCTGTCTTTTAATAATGTGGTTTGGATCGCTGTCCTGGTGATGATAACGGTGGGGATAGTGCGTGGCACCAATCGTGGAACCTGGACGTTGCCCAGCCGCTGGCCTTGGTATTTGGGGCTGTTTCTCTGCTTATTCTTACCTTTGTTATGGTCAGACAATACCGCCGAGTATGCCATAGGGCGCTTTTTTGGTGTCTTGGGCGGTTTGCTGTTTTTGTTGGCTTTATTCCAATGCTTCGAAGCCCGCCAGGCAGAGAAGGGGCTGCTGCTGATCATTATCGGCTCAGTTTCGTTGCAGTCATTGCTTGGCACTTTGCAGCTTTTTGGCTGGGACTGGCTACCAATAGGGCGGATAAGTGAGGCGGGCGTGCGGCCTCAGGGCATTTTCCAACAGCCCAATGTTTTTGCCAGCTATGTTGCGACCGGGGTAATGGCGTCCCTTTGGTGCCTGGTAAAGTACCAGGCTCCCAAGAGGGTTAGCCTGAAAGTTGCCTGGTACGGGGTACTTTTGAGCTGCCTGACGCTGGGGCCGTTTTGTCTTTACATCGCCCTATCCAGAACGGGTGTGTTAGCCCTGGCTTTGGGACTGTTCTGTTTCCTCTGGGTGCGTAAGCCTGCGAGCCGCCCCCTGATGATAGGTGTTGCCGCCATTATTCTTGGCGAACTGGCAGGGCTGCTATTTACCGAGGTCGTTCAAGGGGCTGTTCGTGGTGCTGCCGGTATTACTGAGAGCAATGGTCGAACAGGTATTTGGACCGTGTCTTTGCAGCTTTTCAGCCAACATCCTCTATTGGGTAGCGGTTTGGGTAGCTTCGAGGCGGCTTACGCCTGGCAGCGCGGCGCAGCCTTTGCGGCAACCGGACTTCTGGCCATGGCCAATGTCGACCACCCCCATAACGAGCTTCTTTTCTGGGCTGTGGAAGGAGGCCTGTTACCTGTTACCGGTATCGTGGCTTTTTCCCTAACTTTTCTGCTCGCCCTGCGCCACCTGGGCCGTGATGCCTGGGGCTACGGGGCATTGCTGTTACCTATTATTCTGCATTGCATGACCGAATACCCCTTCTACCACTCGGCAGCCCATTGGTTTGTGTTCCTGACACTGCTGTTTTTGGTGGAAAGTCGGCTAGCTCCTTTAAAAGACAAGCCAGTGGCCTTGCCCTATGTGTGGAAGTCGCTCTCCATGATAGCCCTGTTGGTAGGCTCGTTATTTCTAGTGACGAATCTTCATACCATCGCCAAGCTGACTCAGGTGGCAAGGGCTAACAAGGTTGCCCAGGGGAGCGATTCCCCCTTGGCACCTTTGCTGGATATCGTCAATCCTATCGTCTTTCAAAATCACATTACCCATTTGGGGATGTACACGCGTTTGCAGGTGGCCTTGGCAACCCATGACCAACAAGCGCTACGTGACTACATCTCTTGGGGCTGGCAGTTCAGCCACAATGTAGTGCGACCAGATACCTTCATCTATATGAGAGAGGCTGCCGAGGCCCTGGGAGATGAAGCCGAAGTCGCCCGTATCGAAAGCAGAGCCCGATGGCTATATCCTATGAACCCTCAATTTAAGCATCATCCAGCTGCT
Source organism: Gallaecimonas xiamenensis 3-C-1 (assembly GCF_000299915.1). Taxonomy (NCBI): domain Bacteria; kingdom Pseudomonadati; phylum Pseudomonadota; class Gammaproteobacteria; order Enterobacterales; family Gallaecimonadaceae; genus Gallaecimonas; species Gallaecimonas xiamenensis. The sequence goes on along the minus strand of NZ_AMRI01000008.1, from coordinate 721 downwards.
AGTGGAGCCCAGTTAACCCAATGAAAGCCGCCGTATTCCTTGATCGTGATGGTGTGATTAACGTCGACCATGGCTATGTCAGTGCCATTGATGACTTCGAGTTTGTCGATGGCGTCTTCGAAGCTTGCCGGGCATTCAAGTCCATGGGCTATCTGGTGGTGGTGATCACCAACCAGTCAGGTATAGCCCGGGGCATGTATAGCGAAGAAGACTTCCAGGTACTGACCCAGTGGATGGATTGGAACTTTGACGACAAAGGCGTGCTGTTGGATGGTGTCTACTATTGTCCCCACCATGCCGAAAAGGGGCAGGGCAAGTACAAGGTAGACTGCGACTGCCGCAAGCCTAAACCCGGTATGCTGCTAGAAGCGCAGAAAGATCTGGCAATTGATCTTGCCCGTTCCGTCTTTGTCGGTGACAAGGCTGATGACATGCGGGCCGCCAAAGCGGCCGGCCTTGGGGCAGCGCTGCTGGTCCGTACCGGTAAAGAAGTAACCGCAGAAGCCCAATCCCTGGCCACTGCCACCCTCGATAGCGTGGCAGATGTGCCCGCCTGGCTGAAGTTGAACAGATAACACCCAGTCGGTACGCAAGGGCCATTTTGGCCCTTGCGTTTTTTTCGGGAGGCGCCCATACTTCGCTTCCCGTCGCCAAGGAAGTCGTCGGAATCAGTCGGTTGAGAAAGTGCTTGACGGAATGATTTCAGCGAGTAGAATGGCGG